>DASYVZ010000256.1:0-3568 GCA_035936515.1 Solirubrobacteraceae bacterium
GCCGATCACCGGCACGCCGATGCGCTCCATGATCAGCTCGGCGACATCGGACGGGATCGCCTCGAAGACGATCGAGAAGCAGCCGGCCTCCTGCAGCGCGAGCGCATCCGCCGCGATCCGCGCGGCGGCCTCGGCGCTGCGCCCCTGGGCGCGGTAGCCGCCGAGCGCGGTTGCCGTCTGCGGCGTCAGGCCGACATGCCCCATGACCGGGATCCCGGCGCCGGTGATCGCCCGCGCGCGGGCGCAGGACGTCCGCCCGCCGCCCTCGAGCTTGATCGCGTCGCAGCCGGCGTGCTTGACGAAGCGCATCGCGGTGGCGACCGCCTGCTCGTCCGAGACCTCATAGGAGCCGAACGGCAGGTCGCCGACGAGAAAGGGGGTGCGCAGGCCGCGCCGGACGGCGCGTGCGAGCATCAGCATCTCCTCGAGCTCGACGCCGACCGTCGATGGGTAGCCGAGCACGGTCATCGCGCCCGAGTCGCCGACGAGCACGATGTCGACGCCGGCCTCCTCGGCGGCGCGTGCGCTGGGGAAGTCGTAGGCGGTGACCATGACGATTGGGTCGCCGAGGCGTTTCATCTCGTTCAGGCGCGGCAGCGTCACGGGCAGCCGGTCGGCGAGCCCGCCGGCCGCGAGGTGGTTGGGGTGGGTCGACATCAGCGGCGTTCCTTTCCGAACGTCAGCAGGCTCGCGACCTCGTGGTCGACGTCGACGATCCGGTTCGTCGCGGCTTCGACCTGCACGACGCGCGGCTCGTACTCGCGCAGCTCGGCGCGGTCGTACTGCGCGTAGGAGATGACGATGATCGTGTCGCCGTCGTGCACGAGGCGCGCTGCGGCGCCGTTGATCTGCACGGTGCCCGAGCCGCGCTCGGCGGCGATCGTGTAGGTCTCGAAGCGCGCGCCGTTGTCGACGTCGACGACGTGGACCTGCTCGTGCTCGAGGATGTCGGCGGCGTCGAGCAGATCGCCGTCGATCGTGATCGAGCCGACGTAGTGCAGGTCGCAGCCGGTCACCGTCGCCCGGTGGATCTTGGACTTCAGCATCGTTCGCTGCATGGCTCTCCTAACCGGGCTTCAGCCGAGGATGTCGTTGTCGATGAGGCGCACATCGCCGACGCGGGCGGCGACCGCGACGAGCACCGGCTCGTCGCGGACGCTGTTGACGGGCGCAAAGCTTTCCGGCGCGACGAGCTCGAGGTACTCGGGTTCGACGCCGAGATCGGCCATCGCGGCCCGCCCGATCGCGGCGAGGATGGTCGCATCGCGCTCGCCCGCCGCGTGGCAGGCGCGGACGGCGTCGAGGCCCCGGCGCAGCGCGACGGCGCGCCGGCGATCGGCGCCGCGCAGGCGCACGTTGCGGCTCGACAGCGCCAGGCCGTCGCGGTCGCGGATCGTCTCGCCGACCTCGATGCGCACGGGGATGTCGAGATCGCGCACGACGCGGCGGATCACCGCCACCTGCTGGGCGTCCTTCTGGCCGAAGAACGCGACGTCGGGCTGGGCCATGTTGAGCAGCTTCGTGACGACGGTCGCGACGCCGGCGAAGTGCGCCGGCCCGCGCTGCGCGCCCTCCAGCGGCGCGCTGATCTCGTCGACGGTGACCGTCGTGGCGAAGCCGAGCGGGTAGACCTCGCCCGCCGAAGGCGTGAACAGGATGTCCGCTCCCGCCGCGTCGGCGAGGGCCCCATCCTGCGCCTCGTCGCGCGGATAGACCGCCAGGTCGTCGGAGTCGTCGAACTGCGCCGGGTTGACGAACAGCGTCACGACGACCTGATCGCAGGAGGCGCGTGCGCGTCGGATCAGCGACAGGTGGCCCTCGTGCAGCGCGCCCATGGTCGGGACCAGGCCGATGCTGTGCCCTGCGCGGCGCGGCCCGTTGAGCGCCGCGCGCAACTCGGCGACGGTGCGCAGCGTCTTCATCGGCGGTCATCCCCTCGCGGATCCTCGAACGGGAGCACCGAGCGGCGGCGTACGGTCATGCCGTCACCGCGATCGGGGGGCGGTCGGCGGCGCTGGCCGCGAGGCGGCGCGTGGCGTTCGTGAGCGCGTCGAAGAGCTCGAGGTCGTCGGGGAGGCGCTGGGCGACGATGTCACGCTGGCGCGCGACGGTTGTCTCGTCGCCGCGGACGATGGGTCCGGTCAGCGCCCGTCCGCCGCCGAGGCCCGCCCAGTTGGCGATGCTCGCCTGCACGAGCGCGACGAGCGGCTCGCGCTCGAGCCCTGCCGTGCGCGCAACGCGCTCGGCGAGGTCCTCGAGGGTGACGAGGAAGTTCGACGCGATCGAGGCAGCCGCGTGGTAGGCGGTGCGGTCCTCGTCGGCGACGTGCACGGGGCGCACGTCGAGGGTCGCCGCCAGCGCCTGCGCGACGACGAGGGCGCGGGCCGTCGCGCCGGCGATCGCCGCGGTCGCGCCGGAGAAGTCCGCGCCGTGCGCGGTGACGGTCATCAGCGGGTGCAGCGAGAAGGCCTCGTGAGGGACGAGCGCGGCCAGGGTCGTGGCGGCGGAGGTGTGGCCGACGAGCCGCCCCGAGCGGGCGGGGAGCGCGGCGGCGGCCGCTTCGATCTGGCCGTCGGGGACACAGAGCAGGACCACGGTCCTTTCGTCCGAGGGCGTCTCGCCACGGCGCAGCGGGCCCTCGACGTCGATTGCGGCGGCGCTCAGCGCGCGGGCCAGCGCCGTGCCCATGCGGCCGGCGCCGACGATCGCGAGGCGATCCGGGACGGCTGCTTGGGCAGGCAGCGGAAGCTGGGGCTGCGTGGTCATCGTTCGGTCCAGTCCTCCAGGAGGTACCGGTCGCGGTTGGGATGCGCGAGCGGTCGGTGCCGCCGCGTCTCACAGGGTAGCCGACGCGGGATGCGCCTCGAACGCGCAGCTGTCCGCGGTGGATCGCTCGGCGCTGGCCTCTACCATCGCGTCGTGGCCACGAAGGACGAGCGACGCGCCGAGCTGATGGCCGTCTATCGCGAGGCGCGGGCCTGCACGCGCTGCCCCGAGCTTGCGAGCACCCGCACGCAGGTCGTCTTCGGGGCGGGCAACGCCGACGCCGACCTCATGTTCGTCGGCGAGGCGCCGGGCGCCCGGGAGGACGAGCAGGGGATCCCCTTCGTCGGCGCGGCCGGCAAGCTGCTGGGGCAGTTGCTGGCGGAGGTGGGGCTGTCGCGGGAGGACGTCTTCATCTGCAACACGCTGAAATGCAGGCCTCCCGGCAACCGCGACCCGCTGCCCGCCGAGATCGAGAACTGCTCGGGCTACCTCATGCGCCAGGTCGAGCTCATCCAGCCGCGCGTGATCTGCACGCTGGGCAACTTCTCGACGAAGCTGCTGCGCGGGGACACGACGGGGATCTCGCGGCTGCACGGCCAGCCCGAGATCCTCGTCATCGGCGCGCGCGCCGTGCGCCTGTACCCGCTGTTCCATCCCGCCGCCGCCCTCTACACCCGCTCGCTGCTGGAGACGCTGCGCGAGGACGTCGCGCGCCTGCCGGCGCTGCTGGCGCTCGACCCGCCCGACCAGCCTGAGCCCGCCGCCGCGCCCGAGCCGGTGCTGCCCGAACCGACGTTCGCGG
>DASYVZ010000257.1:0-11441 GCA_035936515.1 Solirubrobacteraceae bacterium
CGACCCGGCGGGGGGCGCCGCGGCGCCGCGGGCGCTGTCGCTCGCGGAGGTCTCCCGGCCGCTGGACGATGCGCCCCCGCAGCTCGCCGCGCTGCACGCCCGCGTCAACGCGCTTGTGCCCGGCGGCAGGGCCGCGCTGGAGACGCAGCTGCGCGCGCTGCGTGGTCATCCGGTGGTGGTGAACCTGTGGGCCTCGTGGTGTGACCCCTGCCGGTTCGAGCTGCCGTTCTTCCAGCGCCAGGCGGTCAAGCGCGGCGCGCAGGTGGCCTTTCTCGGAGTGAACTCCGGCGACAACCGCGCCGAAGCACGCAAAATGAGCGCGCTGTATCCGATGCCCTACCCGTCCATCGAAGACCCCCGGCAGAGCGTCGTCGCGCACTACGGAGCCGTTGGCCTGCCGGTGACCGCGTTCTACGACGCGCGCGGCAAGCGGGTCCTCGTCCACCAGGGCCGCTTCAGCTCCGAGGCGCAGCTGGCGGCGCAGATCGAGCGCTACGCGCTCGGCGGCGGGTGAGCGTTGCGGCCGGGCCGAGATCGGCCTGGCGCCGCTGGGTAGGCCGCTGAACTCCTCCGTGCACGAGATCCGCATTGACCCGCTGTCCGGCCTGCGCGCGATCGTCGCGAGCGACCGTCCACCGCCGGACGGCCCGCCGCTCCTCACGCCCGAGACGCAGGCGCCGGAGCCCGACGCGCAGCCCGCGCTCTACACGGCCCTCGCGGCGACCGGGGCGCACGAGGTGATCGTCAACCACCCGCTTCCGCTCACGACGCTCGGCGAGCTTGCCGTCGAGCAGGTGCAGGCGGCCGTCGAGGTCTGGCGCGAGCGCATGCGCGCGCACGCCGGTGCTGCCTACGTGCACGTCTGCGTCGACGAGCAGCCCACGGCGGGCGCCGCGCCGGCGCCGTCGCAGGCGCAGCTCTACGCGCTGGACTTCGTGCCGGCCGTCGTCGCGCGCGAGCGCGAGCGCTTCAGCGCCCACGCCGTGCGGACGATGGGCTCCAACCTGCTCGAGGACCTCATCCAGGAGGAGGTCCGCCGCCGCGACCGGATCGTCGCGATCGACGAGGAGGCCGTTCTGCTGTGCCCCTACGCCTCGAGCGCGCCCTACGCGCTCATGCTCGCCCCGCGCCGGCGGCGCGAGCGCTTCGAGGACGAGGGCCCGAGCGGCGCCGCGCTGCTGCACGACGCGCTGTCGCGCCTCGCGCGCCATTTCGGCGACAGCCCGCCGCTGAGCCTGTGGGTGCGCACCGCCCCGCGCGACGCCGAGCGCTTCTGCTGGCGCATCGACGTCGTTCCCCGGCTGGCGCCGGCGCCCGGCCTCGAGCTCGGCGCGGGGCTGCATCGCAACGACGTGGCACCCGAGCGGGCGGCTGCCGAGCTGCGCGCCGTCTGACCCCATGCCCGCTCTCGCGTTGGCGATCGTCGTCTCGGTCGCCGTCGGCGTGTGGGCGCAACGCCGCCACGGCGACGGCGCGGTGGCGCTGACGCGGCGGCTGCTGGATGCGATGCTCTACGTCGCGCTGACGCTGACCGGCCTCACCGCCTGGGCGATCGCCACCCGCGTGCTGGCGCTCGCACCGCGCACGGCCGCGATGGTCGTCATCGCCGCGATCATGGCGAACACCGGGTACTTCGGCGCGCCGGTCGTCGCGACCCTGCTCGGCCACGACCAGCTCGGCGCGGCCGTCACGTTCGACGCGCTCGTCTCGGCCCCGGTGTTCTACGGCGCCGCGTTCCTCATCGCGGCGATGCTCACGACGCGCGGCCAGCCGTCCGGCGCGCGCCTGCGCACCTACGTGCTGCGCAACCCGCCGCTCATCGCGGTCGCCGCCGCGCTCGTCGCGCCCGACGCGCTGGCGCTCGACGTCCTCGTCGACGCTGCGCGCGTGACGGTCCTGGCGATCGCGCCGGTCGGCTTCTTCGTCGTCGGCGTGCGCCTCGCCGCCGAGCGGATCGGCGTTGCGCCGTCGCTCTCCGCGCCGGTGGCGGTTGTCGTGGGACTACGTATCGTCGTGGCGCCGCTGCTGCTCGTGGCGCTCGCGGCGATCGTCGCTGACGTGCCCGACGCCTACCTCCTGCAGGCGGCGATGCCGGTCGGCGTCAACACGCTGGTCGTCGCGCACGCCTACGACCTCGATGCGGCCATCGCAGCCGCGGCCCTGGCCTGGTCGACGGCGCTCGCGCTGGTCGCCGCGGTCGCTGCCGCGATCCTGACGTGAGCCTTGAGGTGCCGACGGCTGACGTCATGCCCGTGGCAGGATGGCGGCATGGCACGAATCGGAGTTCTGACAGGCGGCGGCGACTGCCCCGGCCTCAACCCCGTCATCCGCGGAATCGTCCGCAAGGGGATCGACCACTACGGACACGAGATCTTCGGCTTTCGCAAGGGCTGGAAGGGCGTTCTCGACAACGACGCGATCGAGCTGACGCGCGAGAGCACGAGCGGCATCCTGCACAAGGGCGGCACGATCCTCGGCACGTCGCGAACGAACGTCTACAAGACCGAGAACGGTGAGGAGCGGGTGCTCACCTCGCTGAAGGAGCGCGGCATCGACGTGCTCATCCCGATCGGCGGCGACGACACGCTCGGCGTGGCGCGCAAGCTCTTCGCGGCCGGCTTTCCCACCGTCGGGGTCCCGAAGACGATCGACAACGACCTCAACGCGACGGACTTCACGTTCGGCTTTCAGACCGCGGTGCAGATCGCGACGGAGGCGATCGACCGCCTGCACTCGACGGCGGAGTCCCACGACCGCGTGATCATCTGCGAGGTCATGGGCCGCGACGCCGGCTGGATCGCCTGCTACTCGGGCATGGCCGGCGGCGCCGACGTGGTCCTCGTGCCCGAGCACCCGTTCGACCTCGACGAGGTCTGCGGCCACATCACGAATCGTCACGAGACGACCGGCAGGACGTTCTCGATCGTCGTCGTCGCCGAGGGTGCGGCGCCGGCCGGCGGCGGCGAGGCCGCGACGGCGGCCGACACCGTCGACTCCTTCGGCCACGCCCGCCTCGGGGGGATCGCGCACCAGCTCGAGGAGCAGATCGAGGAGAAGACCGGCTACGAATGCCGCGCGACGGTGCTCGGCCACATCCAGCGCGGCGGGTCGCCGCTCGCGTTCGACCGTGTGCTCGGCACCCGCTTCGGCGTCGCCGCGATCGACGCCGCGTCCAACGGCGACTTCGGGAAGATGGTCGCGCTGCACGGCACCGCGATCGAGCTCGTCGCCCTCGAGGACGCGCTCAGCGAGCCCAAGCTGCTCGACCCGCAGCTCTTCGAGACGGCCGGCGTCTTCTTCGGCTAGCAGCCGGACCCACGCACCCCGGAATCGCGATGCGCGCGCTCGTCCAGCGCGTCTCGCGCGCGGAGGTGCGCGTCGACGGCGAGGTCGTCGCGCGGATCGGGCCCGGGCTGCTCGTCCTGCTCGGGATCACGCACGACGACGACGCGGCGCGTGCCGACCGGCTCGCCGACAAGGTCCGCGCGCTACGCGTCTTCGCCGACAGCGAGGGCCGGATGAACGAGCCGCTGGGCGACCGCGCGGTGCTCTGCGTCAGCCAGTTCACGCTCTACGGCGATACACGCAAGGGCAACCGCCCGTCGTACGTGGCGGCGGCGCCGGCCGCCGTCGCCGCGCCGCTCTACGAGCGCTTTCGTACGCGGCTGGGTGCGCAGGGCGGCGTGTTCGGCGCGGACATGGCCGTCGAGCTCGTCAACGACGGCCCGGTCACGCTGCTGCTCGAGGCCTGACGGCCACCGCTTGTGCCGACCGCCGGCGATCTCGGCGGACCGCCCCACGACGGTCGAGCAACGACGCGCCGCCGTACACTGCGCGCCATGCCCGTCGAGCCCCGTTTCGTTCCGCGCTTCGTCGCCGAGCCCCCGCAGGAACCGCTGCCGTACGGACGCTGGGCGGGAACGCTCGAGCGCCACTTCCTCGGCGCCTGCGACGCGATCGACGCCGGCGACGAGGATCTCGGCGACCCCGGCGAGATCGCCTTCTACCCCGACCGCACGTGGCACGGGAGGACGTACGTCCCGGCCACGGCGCGTACCTCGAACGGCTTCGAGCTGTTCGGCTATGTCTCCTTTAGGACCGCCACCGAGGATCGCGAGCCGACGGAGTTCGACGCCGTCGCGGACTTCACCGAGGACACCGCCGACGCCAATCCCGACTGGCAGCTCGATCTCTGCGAGGAGGTCGTCGGCACCTGGCGCGGCGAGCACGGCAAGCTCGCGCACATGACGCTCGTCTGGGGCCGGCCGCTGGTGCCCAAAGGCGCGATCGTCACCGCGGAGCTCGCCGACCTCACCGTCGACCAGTGCGAGCTCGTCATGGAGCGCTTCACGCTGCTGGCGCCCGACGCCTACCGCGGCGACACGCTGGACGCCAAGCTCTACGACGCCAAGGGCAAGGAGCTCGCGCGCGAGTCGCTGTACGAGGACGACGGCGAGGACGACGAGGACGACGAGGACCCGGACGAGGGCCGCTAACGCCGCGATGGACCTCGAGCAGGCGATCCGCACACGGCGCACGCACAAGGCCTACGCGCCGGAACCGCTGGCACGGGAGACGCTCGACGAGCTCTTCGAGCTCGCCCGCTGGGCGCCGAACCACAAGCTCACGAACCCCTGGCGCTTCCGCGTCCTCGGACCCGCCGCGCTGGCGCGGCTCAAGCAGGCCGCAGACGACCCGATCGCCGCCGCGAAGCTCGACCGCGCGCCCACGCTCGTGCTCGTGTCGGCGACGCAGTCGGGCGATCCCCTCATGGACGAGGAGGACGTGCTCGCCGCCGCGACGGCCGCCTACGTCGTCCTGCTCGCCGCTCACGGCCGCGGCCTCGCCGGCTACTGGCGCACGCCGGGCGTGGTGCGCACGCCCGCGGGCCGCGCGGCGCTCGGCGTCCCCGACGACGAGCGCGTTCTGGGGCTGCTGCATCTGGGCCATCCGCGCCAGGAGCCACGGGTGCCCGAGCGCGCCCCCGTCACCGAGATCGCCACCTACCTCGAGTAGCCGCGAAACTTGCGCAGAGCACTGAACCCGCTCCGGCCGTGCCGGGGCCAGCCGAGGAGGAGCAAGGTATGCCAGGGTCCCTCAGAGGCTTGATCTGCCTCTCGCTCGCGAGTGTCGCGGTCTCGGGCCTCACCGCGTGCGGCGGCGACGACGGCGACGACGACGCGGTGAGCGACGCGACGAACGGCGGTAGGACCGGCGGGACGATCACGACGGCGTACACCTCGTTTCCGGACTACCTCGATCCGGCGCTGTCGTACACGCAGGAGGGCTGGCAGTCGATGTGGACCGTCTACACGCCGCTGCTGACCTACAAGCACGAGGAGGGCGCCGAGGGCGCGACCGTCGTGCCCGGCCTCGCCGAGGCGATGCCCGACATCTCCGACGACGGCAGGGTCTACAAGCTCAGGCTGCGCGAGGGCCTGACGTACTCCGACGGCACGGACGTCAAGGCGTCGGACTTCGAGCACACGATCAAGCGCGTGCTGAACCTCCAGTCCGGCGGATCGTCGTTCTACCAGAGCATCGAGGGCGCCGAGAGGTACATCGACGACGGCCGCGCAAGCGCCGACATCTCGGGCATCGAGACCAGCGACGAGACCGGCGACATCACGATCACCCTGACCGAGCCCGACGGGCGCTTCCCCTACATCCTCGCGATGAACTTCGCCGCCGTCGTCCCGGGCGACACGCCGTTTGAGAACCAGACGAAGAACCCCCCGCCCGGCGTCGGGCCGTACAAGTTCGACAACGTGCGCATCAACCGCGGCTACGACCTCGTCAAGGTGCCCGCCTTCGACGTCCGCGACCAGGCGACCGGCAAGCTCGACACGATCACCGTCGAGGTCGTCAAGAACCGCCGCCGCCAGACGCAGGACACAATCCAGAACAAGATCGACTACATGCACGATCCGCCGGCGCCCGACCAGCTGCGCGACGTCCGCGCCCGCTACACGGGCACGCGCTACGAGGAGTTCGTCACGAACTCGACCTACTACTACTTCCTCAACCACGACGTCGCCCCATTCGACAACGCCGAGGCGCGCGAGGCCGTCAACATCGCGATCGACAAGCGCTCCCTGGCCCGCCTGTTCGGCGGGCTGCTCGAGCCCGGCTGCAACTTCCTGCCGCCCGGCATGAAGGGCTACGAGAAGGTCGACCCCTGCCCGTGGGGCGATCCGACCGCCGCCCCTGACGTCGCGAAGGCCCGGCAGCTCGTCGAGTCGTCCGGCACGGCCGGCCAGGCGGTGACGGTGTTCGGAAACGACGAGCCGGAGCCCAGGGCGCTGGCGGAGTACCTGTCCGACGTCCTCAACGACATCGGCTACAAGGCGCGGCCGCGGATCATCGAGGCCTCCGTCTACCCCACGACGATCGGCAATCGCAAGACACGGGCCCAAGCCGGCTTCGCGAGCTGGTTTCAGGACTTCCCCCACCCGGGCAACTTCATGTTCCTCGTGGACGGGGACTCGATCCAGCCGACGAACAACCAGAACTTCGGCAACGTGAACGATCCGGAGATCAACGAGATCCTCGACGCGGCCAGCCGCAACGCCGACATCGAGGAGGTCGCCGATGAGTACGCCCGCGCCGACAGGCTGACCGTCGAAGGCGCGCACGTCGCGGCGTACGGGCATCGCGAGCTGACGCTGTTCTACTCAGACCGGATCGACTTCGAGAACTGCACATCGTGGCATCCGGTGTACAACCTCGATCTCACGCAGCTCTGCCTGAAGTAGGTCGCCCCGCGGGGCTGGCGCTGCGCAGGCTGCGGCGCAACCGCACGGCGCTCGGCTTCGGCGCGCTGTTCGTCGCCCTCGTGGCACTCGCGCTGGCGGCCCCGCTGTGGGCGCACATCGCCGGCACCACGCCGTCGAAGAACCACCTCTCCGACACGGTCGTCGTCGACGGCAGGACCGAGCAGGTCGTGACGTCCGACGGCGTGCCGATCGCGCCGACATGGCAGAAGAAGTTCTTCCTCGGCGCTGACACCAACGGCCGCGACGTCGCCGTGCGCCTGCTCTACGGCGCGCGCAACTCGCTGTTCATCGGCATCGCGGCCGCCCTGATCACGACGGTCCTGGCGGTGCTGCTGGGCACCCTGGCCGGCTACTTCCGCGGCTGGACGGACGCCGTCATCTCGCGCAGCCTCGACGTCCTGTGGGCGTTTCCGGTCCTGCTGCTCGGCGTCGCTCTCGGCGTCTCGCTCGCGCTGGGCGGCCTGAAGGTCGGCCCGCTGGAGATCTCGGGCGACTCGAAGTGGATCCCGACGATGATCATCGCCGTCGTCAGCGTCGTCTACCTCGCGCGCCCGATCCGCGGTCAGGTGCTGTCGCTGCGCGAGAAGGAGTTCGTGGAGGCCGCCCGGGCGCAGGGCGCGGGGCCGCTTCGGATCATGTTCGGCGAGCTGCTGCCCAACCTCGTCTCGACGATCCTCGTCTTCTTCGCGCTGCTCGTCGCCAACGCGATCCTGCTCGAGGCGGCGCTGTCGTTCCTCGGCGCCGGCGTGCAGCCGCCCGAGCCGTCGTGGGGCACGATGCTCGCCGACGGCATCGCCCTGCTGGCGACGTCGCCGCACCTGACGATCGTGCCGGGCCTCATGCTCGTGCTGACGGTGCTGTCGCTGAACATCTTCGGCGACGGCCTGCGCGACGCGCTGGACCCGCGCGGCAAGGTACGGCCGGAGCACGGCTGATGGGCCGCTTCGTCGTGCGCCGGCTCGTCGGGATGGTGGTCGTCATGTTCGCCGTCTCGGTGCTGACGTTCCTCATCTTCAACGTCATCCCCAACGGCGACCCGGCCGATCGCATGGCCGGCAAGAACTCGACGCCGGCGCAGATCGCGGCCATCGAGAGGGAGTGGGGCTTCGACGAGCCGCTGTACGAGCAGTACCTCACGACGATGGAGAAGGTGGCCAGCGGCGACCTCGTCTCCTACGCCAACCAGACGAACGTCGTCGAGGAGATCAAGCGGGGGCTCCCGCGGACGTTCGCCCTCGCGATCGGTGCGGCGCTTCTGTGGTTTGCGATGGGCACCGCGCTGGGGCTGTACACCGCCGTGCGGGCGGGCCGCTGGACGGACACGCTCGTCACCGTGCTGGCGCTCATCGGCATCTCGATGCCCGTGTTCTGGCTGGGCGCGCTCGCGAGCTACTACCTCGGCTTCAAGGCCGGGCTCTTCCCCAACGGCGGCTATGCGGAGATCGGCGAGGCCGGAGTATGGGAGTGGGTCAAGCACATGATCCTGCCGTGGGCCGTGCTCGCCACGCTGTTCGTCGGCGTCTACTCGCGGGTGCTGCGAGCCAACGTCCTGGACACGCTCAACGAGGATTACGTGCGCACGGCGCGGGCCAAGGGCCTGACCGAGCGCCGGGTGATGGTGCACCACGTCCTGCGCAACTCGCTGATCCCGATCGTGACGCTCTGGGGGCTCGATTTCGGGATGGTGCTCGGCGGCGGCGCGATCCTGACCGAGACGGTGTTCGACCTGCAGGGCGTGGGGCAGTACTTCGCCGAGTCGGTCGGGCAGCTCGATGTGCCGCCGGTGCTCGCGGTGACGCTCTTCGGCGCGTTCTTCATCGTGCTGCTCAACACGCTCGTCGATATCGCCTACGCCGCCCTCGACCCGCGGATCCGGCTGTCGTCATGAGCTCCTCGCATCCCGAGCTGCTGCTCGACGTGCAGGACCTCAGCGTCTCGTTCGCGACACCGGAGGGAATCGTGCAGGCCGTCGACGCCGTCTCGCTGACGCTGCATGCCGGCGAGGTGCTGGCGGTCGTCGGCGAGTCGGGCTCGGGGAAGTCGGTGACGGCGATGACGCTCATGGGCCTCACGCGCTCGCCCAACGCGCGCATCGCGGGATCGGCGAAGCTGCGCGACCTCGACCTCCTGAACGCCGGCGCCGCAGAGCTGCGGGCAGTGCGCGGCGAGGAGATCGCGATGATCTTCCAGGACCCGATGACGTCGCTGAACCCGGTGCACCGCATCGGCAGGCAGATCGTCGAACAGATCCAGGCGCACCGCGACGTCTGCGGCGCGGAGGCGCGCGACCTCGTCGTGGCGCAGCTCGAGCGCGTCGGGATCCCGCAGGCGCGCGAGCGCTTGGACGCCTACCCGCACGAGCTCTCCGGCGGCATGCGCCAGCGCGCGATGATCGCGCTGGCGCTCTCGTGCGACCCGTCGGTGCTGATCGCCGACGAGCCGACGACCGCGCTCGACGTCACGATCCAGGCGCAGATCCTCGAGGTGCTCAGGCAACTGCGCAATGAGTCCAACGCGGGGATCGTCCTCGTGACGCACGACCTCGGCGTCGTCGCCGAGGTCGCCGACCGCGTCGCGGTGATGTACGCCGGGCGGATCGTCGAGCAGGGTTCGGCGGACGAGATCTTCTACGGCCCGCAGCACCCGTACACGTGGGGACTGCTGGGCTCGATCCCGCGCGTCGACCGCCCGCGCCCCCGGCGGCTGCCGTCGATCACCGGCCTGCCGCCGTCGCTGCTGCACGCGCCGGAGGGCTGTCATTTTCGCCCCCGCTGCCCGCATGCGCACGAGGCCTGCCTCGCAACGCCGGCGCTGGTCGCGCGGGTTGCCGGCACGCCCGAGCACGCGGATCGCTGCGTGATGGCGCCTGAGCGCAAGGCGCAGCTGCGCCAGGTGGGCGGCCGGATCGGCCTCGAGGCGCGCGAGGCGCGGCGGTGACCGCCACGTCGAGCTCGGGGGGCGGCGGCGCGGCCGCGGCGGAGCCGAAGGTGCTGCTCGCCGGCGACCACCTCAAGCAGTACTTCCCGATCAGGCAGGGGCTGCTGCTTGACCGGGCGGTCGCGCACGTGCACGCCGTCGACGACGTGACCCTGCACCTGCGCGAGGGCGAGACGCTCGGCTTGGTCGGCGAGTCGGGCTGCGGCAAGACGACGCTGTCGCGCATGCTCATGCGCCTGCTCGACGCGACGGCCGGCACGATCACCTTCCGCGACACCGACATCACCACGGCCCGCCGCGCGAAGCTCAAGCCGATCCGCCGCGAGATGCAGATGGTCTTCCAAGACCCGTTCGCATCACTGAACCCGCGCAAGCGCATCGGGCAGATCATCGGCGCGCCGCTCGCGCTGCACGGCGTCGACAAGGCGAAGATCGCGGCACGTTCGGCAGCGCTGCTCGACCGAGTCGGGCTGCAGCGCGAGCACCTCAGCCGCTTTGCGCACGAGTTCTCCGGCGGCCAGCGCCAGCGCATCGGGATCGCCCGCGCCCTGGCGCTCGAGCCCCGCCTGATCATCCTCGACGAGCCGGTCAGCGCGCTGGACGTCGCGATCCAGGCGCAGATCGTCAACCTGCTCGACGACCTGCAGGAGGACTTCGGCCTCACCTATCTGTTCGTGGCCCACGACCTCACGGTCGTGCGCCACGTCTCGGACCGGATCGCCGTCATGTACCTCGGGCGGATCATGGAGCTCTCGCCCGCCGACGAGCTCTACGTCAAGCCGATCCACCCGTACACGCGGGCGCTGCTGTCGGCGATCCCGATCCCCGACCCGCGCGAGAACCGCGCTCGCGAGCGCGTCGTGATCGGCGGCGACCCGCCGTCAGCGGTCGACCCTCCGCCGGGCTGCGTCTTTCACACCCGCTGCCCGCGGGCGCAGGACGTCTGCCGCGCCGAGGTGCCACGCCTGAGCGAGTACTCCGGCGGCCACCTCGCAGCCTGTCACTTCCCGCTCAACATCTCGGCCGCCGAGGCCGCCGCGTCGACGCACTCCGACGCCAGCCCGGCCGCCGCATCGCAGAGAGCGCCGGAGGTACCCTCCGAGGCGGCGTCCAGCGCCGCGCCCGAGTAGCTCAGTGGACAGAGCGACCGCCTCCTAAGCGGTAGGCCGCAGGTTCGACTCCTGCCTGGGGCATTGGGCGGGTCAGCCCCGCCGGCGCAGCTCGCCGCGGCCGACGCGCTGCGCGAGGTCGGGCGCGAAGACGCCGAACCCGGTCCGCGCCCACAGCGACTCGGTCTCGAACCACGGTCGGCCGTCGTCGAGCAGCGCGTCGGGCGGCCGGTTGGCACGCAAGGCGGCGCGGCACGTGGTGCAGGCCGGGACGGTGAGGCCCCCCTGCCAGGCAACGGGCCGCGTCGATCCCGGGTGGCGCGGGTCGAAGAAGCACAGCGGTGCGGTGCGGGGCGCGGGACGGCCGGCCTCGAGCGCCTCGGCGGCGGCGAGCGCGCGGCTGCCGTCCTCGACGAGCACGAGCGCACCGACAAGGTCGACCATGCGCGGCTCGGATGCCAGGACGCGGCGCGCGGCCGCGTAGGCGTCGAGCGCGTGCTGCTGGCGCTCCTGGGCGGTATTGCTCGCCGGCGTGCCGGTGCGGTCGATGCGGTCGGCGAACGCGATCAGGCGCTCCTCGATCTGCTCGCGCAGCTCGCCGGCCTGGGCGGTGTGGGCA
>DASYVZ010000258.1:0-8478 GCA_035936515.1 Solirubrobacteraceae bacterium
GCCGACCTCGGGCTCTCGCTCGCCAACGACAACGCCCCCGGCCAGATCGTCCTCTCCGGCCACATGCGCGGCATCGACGCCGCCGTGCGCCGCTCGGGCGACATCGGCTGCCGCGCGCGCAAGCTCGACGTCGCGGGCGCCTTCCACTCGCCGCTCATGGCGCCCGCCGCCGACGCGCTGCGCGAGGCGCTCGACGCGACGCCGATCCAGGAGCCGGTCTTCCCCGTGCTCTCCAACGCCAGCACGCGCCCCTTCGAGGACGTACGCGCGGAGCTCGCAGAGAATCTCCTCAAGCCGGTGCGCTGGCGCGAGATCCTGCTCGAGCTGCAGGCAATGGGCGCGACCGGCTACATCGAGTGTGGCCCCGGCAGCGTGCTGCGCGGCCTGGTGAAGCGCACACTGCGGGCGGCTGCATGAGGGTACGTCCGCGCTCGACGCGTGCTCTCGAGGGCTCCGAAGGTGCCACGCGATGAGGGCCGGCGTGATCGGGATCGGCTCGGCGCTGCCCGAGCAGATCGTCACCAACAAGCAGTTCGAGTCCTACCTCGACACGACCGATGAGTGGATCCGGCGCCGCACGGGCATCCGCGAGCGCCGCCACCTCAACGGCACGGTGACGCTGACCGACCTCGCCCTCGAGGCGTGCGTCGCCGCGCTCGACGACGCCGGCCGCGCCGCCGCCGACATCGACCACGTGATCGTCGCGACGTTCACCCCCGACCGCCTCATGCCCGGCTTGGCGCCGAAGCTCGCCAAGCTGCTGGGCACCAACGGCGCCGGCGCGATCGACGTCAACGCCGCCTGCGCGGGCTTTCTCTATGGCCTCGACCAGACGGCCGCGCTCATCGAGTCCGGCCGTGTGAAGTGCGCGCTCGTCATCGGCGCCGAGGCGCTCAGCCGCGTCACCGACCCCCACGATCGCGGCACCGCGATCCTCTTCGCCGACGGCGCCGCGGCGGTCGTCGTCGAGGGCGGCGAGTTCGAGATCGGCTGCACTCCTTTTGTGCTGGCCTCCGACGGCGAGCACGGCGACCTGCTCTACGCAGAGCGCGACGAGCGGCTGCTGCACATGGAGGGCCAGGAGGTCTACCGCCACGCCGTCGAGCGGATGGTCGAGGCGACCGGCGAGGCGCTGCGCCGCGCGGACATGACGGTCGACGAGGTCGACGTGCTGATCGTCCACCAGGCCAACCAGCGGATCATCGAGGCCGCCGCGCGCCGGCTGGGCGTCCCGGAGGAAAAGGTCTTCGCGAACGTCGCCACGATCGCCAACACGTCGAGCGCCTCGATCCCGCTGGCGCTGCACCACGCCGAGCTCGCCGGCGCCCTGAAGCCGGGCAACATCGTCGCGCTGGCGGCGTTCGGCGGCGGCTTCGTGTGGGGCGCGGGCATCGTCAAGTGGAAGGAACGCGTCCATGCCAGTGCCTGACGGCGGGGTCGCGCTGGTGACCGGCGGCTCGCGCGGCATCGGCGCGGCGATCGCCGAACGGCTGATGGCCGACGGGCTGACCGTCGTCACGCTCGGGCGCACGAGCGGCGACGTGCAGGCCGACGTCGGCGACTCCGCCTCGGTGGCGCAGGCCTTCGCCGACGTGCGCGAGCGCTTCGGGCCCGTGCTCGTGCTCGTCAACAGCGCCGGCGAGCGCCAGGACGGGCTGGCGGTCCGCATGAACCCCGAGCAGTGGGAGTCCGTGATCGACACGAACCTCAACGGCGCCTTTCACTGCATCCGCCAGGGTCTCGACGACATGCTCAGCGCCCGCTGGGGGCGGATCGTGAACATCTCGTCGGTCGTGGCCGAGCGCGCGAACCCGGGCCAGAGCAACTACGGCGCGGCGAAGGCCGGAATGCTCTCGCTCACGCGCACGATCGCGCGCGAGATGGCCCGCAAGGGCATCACCTGCAACGCGGTGACGCCGGGGGTCATCGAGACCGACATGACCGTCGGCGTCGCCGACAAGCTGCTGGCCGGCGTTCCCGCCGGCCGCATCGGGCGACCCGAAGAGGTCGCCCACGCCGTCTCCTTCCTCTGTTCGGATGGAGCGGGATACGTAAACGGGGCCACGCTCGCCGTCGATGGCGCGCTGGCCGCATGAGAGGAGAACCACATGGCTGCTGTGACCGAGAACGATGTCCTGGAGGAGATCCGCGACCAGCTGGAGGCGATCAAGGTGCCGGGCGCCCGTGAGGCCAAGCCGGAGAACACATGGTCCGAGCTCGACGTCGACTCGCTGGACCTCGTCGAGCTCGTCAAGGCGCTCGAGGACCGCTTCAACATCACGATCTCCGACGACGACCTCAAGCCGATCGAGTCCGTCGGCGACGCGATCGCCCTGACGATGCGTCTCGCCGAGGCTGAAGAGGGTGCGCCTGCATGACCGCTCGCCATTGCTCGACCGTCGTCACATTCGAGCCGAGAGGTGGATTCTCGCGATGAGCGACTGGGCGTCCACCCACTTCGAGATCGCGATCACGGGACGCGGTGTCGTCTCGTCGATCGGCGAGGGGGCGGACGCATTCGTCGACGCGTTGCTCGAGCGCCGCTCGGGCATCGTCGACGGCGTCGCTCCCTGCAGTGAGTTCGACGCCGAGGCCGCGATGGGCCCGAAGGTCTCACGGCGGTCGGACCGCTACTCGCAGCTCGCCTTCGCGGCGGCGCTGCAGGCGGCCGAGGAGGCAGGTCTGCCCGGCGACGTCGACCTCGAGCGGCTGGCGATCCTCGTCGGCACCGGCGTCGGCGGCCTCAAGACGCTCGAGGACGAGTGCCGCGAGTTCGTCAAGGGCGGCGAGCGCGCGGTCTCGCCACATTTCGTGACGATGATGATGCCCAATGCGGCGGCCGGCGCGATCGCGATGGAGCTCGGCGCCCACGGACCCGGCTTCAGCGTCTCGTCGGCCTGCGCGACGGGCAGCCACGCGATCGGCGAGGCCAAGCGGATGCTCGAGCGCGGCGAGGCGGACGTCGTCGTCGCGGGCGGCACCGAGGCCGCGATCACGCCACTGTGCATGGCGGCCTTCAAGCGGATGGGCGCGCTGTCGCGCGAGGGCGTCTCGCGCCCGTTCGACGCCAACCGCGACGGCTTCGTCATGGGCGAGGGCGCCGGCGTGATCGTGATGGAGCGCAAGGAGCACGCGGAGGCACGCGGGGCGGAGATCCTCGGCTACGTCGCGGGCTACGGAGCCTCCAATGACGCCTTCCACATGACGCAGCCCGACAAGGAGGGGCGCGGGGCGGAGAAGGCGATGCGCGCGGCGCTGTCCGACGCGGGGACACCCGTCGAAGAGGTCGGCTACATCAACGCGCACGGCACGTCGACGCCGTTCAACGACCGTATCGAGACGCTGGCGATCCACACCGTGTTCAACGGCGGCGCGCCGCCGGTGTCGAGCACGAAGTCCGCGATCGGGCACCTGCTCGGTGCGGCCGGCGCCGTCGAGGCCGTCGCGGTGATCGGCGCGCTGCAGCGCGGGCTGCTGCCGCCGACGCTGAACTTCCAGGACGTCGATCCCGACTGCGACCTGGACTACATCCCCGACGGGCCGCGCGAGGCGCCGGACCTCTCGGTCGCGCTGTCGAACTCGTTCGGCTTCGGCGGCCAGAACGCCTGCCTGGTGTTCCGGAAGGCCTCGTGACGGAGGGCCGCACAGTCACACCGCCCGCAGCAGCGAACCCGGCCGGCAACGGCAACGCCAACGCCAACGGCGCCGTCGAGGTCGTCCGCGAGCCGCCGATCCCGGCGCGCTCGCGGATCGACCTGCTCTGCGATCCGGGCACCTTTCATTCGACGCGCAGCGACTCGGGCGACGGCGTCATCTGCGGTTCCGGGCGCGTCGGCGGCCGGCCGATCTACGTCTGGGCGCAGAACGTCAAGCACAAGGGCGGCTCGCTCGGCCAGGCGGGCGGCGCGACGATCTGCTCGACGATCGAGGCCGCCAACAAGGCCGGCGCGCCGGTCGTCGGCTTCCTGCACTCCGGTGGCGCGCGCCTGCAGGAGGGCATCGGCGCGCTCGGCGCGTACGCGTCGATCTTCCGCGCGACGTCGCGTGCGCGGGTGCCGCAGGTCAGCGTCATCTGCGGACCGTGCGCGGGCGGCGCGGCCTACTCGCCGTCGCTGGGCACGCTCGTGATGATGGTCGGCGAGGAGGCGCAGATGTTCCTCACGGGCCCGCGCGTCATCGCGAAGGTCACGCGCGAGGTCGTCACCGGCGTCGAGCTCGGCGGCCACCGCGTGCACCGCAAGACCGGCGTCTCGCACCTGGAGGCCGACGACGACGTCGCCGCCTCCGCGCTGATCCGCCAGGCCCTGTCCTACTTCCCCGGGACCCCCGGTGCGCCGCTGCCCTACCGCGACCCGGTCGACCCGGTAGCCGGCGATCCGTCGGCGACGATCCCGACGAACAAGCGCCTCGTCTACGACGTGCGCGACGTCACGCGCCACCTGCTCGACGGCGGCGAGTTCCTCGAGCTGAGCAAGCGCTACGCGAAGAACATGGTCGTCGGCTTCGGTCGCATCGAGGGCCATGCGGTCGGCGTCATCGCCAACCAGCCGCGCTACCTCGGCGGCGTCCTGGACGCCGCCGCGTCGGACAAGGGCGCCTGGTTTGTGAACATGTGCGACAGGTACCGGATCCCGCTGGTGGTGCTCTCCGACACCCCCGGATACCGTCCCGGCGTGCGTCAGGAGCGCGAGGCCGTGCTGCGTCGCGGCGCCGAGCTGCTGCGCGCGTTCGCGGTCGCCGAGATGCCGCGCGTGACAGTGACCATGCGACAGGCGTACGGTGGTGCCTACATCGTCATGAACTGCCGCGACCTCGGACACGACCTGACCCTCGCCTGGCCCGGCGCCACGATCGGCGTCATGGGCGCGCCGCAGGCAATCGAGATCGTCCACCGCCGCGAGCTGGAGGCGGGTGCCGATCCGGTCGCGCTGGCCACCGCCTACGAGGAGCAGCACCTGCCGGTCGCGATCGCCGCGAAGGCCGGGTTCATCGACGAGATCGTGCCCCCGGAGAAGACTCGCGAGCGGATCGCTGCACACTTCGAAGCCCGCCGATAGCCCGGCGCCGTCTGACGCCTCCGGAGCGCTCGCTCCCCGCAACGCGACCGAGGACGCGATCCTCGAAGCTGCCCGCGAGCTGCTGAGCGAGGGCTCGCACGAGCGGGTCACGATCGACACGATCGCGCGACGGGCGTTCGTCTCCCGCACGACGGTCTACTTCTACTTCGAGAACAAGCGTGCCGTCATGGACCGTCTGATCCAACAGGCGTTCGCCGACATGGACGACGCGGCCGCACCGTACTTCGAAGGCGCCGGCGATCCGCGGATGGAGCTCGCGCTGGGGCTGGCCCGGTTCGTGGCGGTCGTCAACCGCAACGGCCCGATCCTGATGCTCGCCGCGCACCTGTACGGCTCCGACGAGCACATGCCGTCGCAGTGGGAGCCCTACGTCAACCGCTTCATCGCGGGGGCCGAGGCACGGATCGCGCGCGACCAGCTGCGCGGGCAGGCGCCGGACGACATTCCGGCGCGGGTGGCCGCGCAGGCGCTGTGCGCGATGGTCGAACGGCACCTGACGATCGAGGTCATCCGCAACGGGCGCGACATCCGCCAGGCGGTACGCCAGCTCACGGAGCTGTGGTTCCGCGCGGTGTACGCCGGCGGCGGGACCTCGGCCGTGCCGCCGGTGCCGCCCGCCTGAGCGGACGTCGTCGGTCGCGCCGCAACGCTGGAACCAACTCTCCGGAGCTCCTGCCGGCGCTGCTCGCCAGCCCTGACGATCCCGCTGGCCGGCCGCGCTACGAGCCGGCGTCGATCGCGTGATTGGCGTGAAACAGCCCAGCCGGGTCGACGCGGCGCCGGATGCTGCGCAGGCGCTCGTACGCGCCGGCCCCGTATCCCGTACGCGGATCCGTCCGGCGCTCGGCGAGGTTGAGGTAGCTGCCGCCCGTCGACCACGGGTGCATCATCTCCTTCAGCGCGCCCGCATGCGCGGCGACCGCGACGCCGAGCTCCGGCGTCGCCGCGACCCCGACGGCGAACATGGCATAGGCGGCGTCGAGCGTGGGCAGCGCGCCGTGGTCCTCGGGGGTGCGCGCAAGGGCGCCGCCCAGCTGGCGGAGCTCGGCGGCGAGCAGCGGCGATCCCGAGCCGGGTCCCGCGGCAGCCACGAACGCCTGCACCGCGTCGGCGGGCAGCTCGGAGAGCATCGCGTTGTCGCTCGCGGCGGGAACCGGCGCCTCGGGATCGCCGTGGACGCGTACGAGCGCCGGCGTCGGCATCGCCCCGAACATGTCGATCTCCGGGCTCAGCTCACGCAGCGGGGCGAGCACGGGCGCCGCGTCGTCGAGGTCACCGCTGTAGGCGCCGTCGATCATCACGAGCTGACGCCCGCGGATCGGCGCGGGGATCTCCGGAAACGGCGGCAGCTGCATGATCCGCGCCGACGTCGAGATCTCGTCCGGCGCCGTCGACGCCCATTCCGCCCACCGCCCGAGCACACGCTCGGACTCGCTCCAGTCCCAGGCGAGCGCGCCCGCGTAGACCTGCGTGACCGGGTACAGGCCGAACTCCAGCGCGGTGACGACGCCGAAGTTGCCGCCGCCGCCGCGCAGGGCCCAGAAGAGGTCGGGCTCGTGGTCGCGATCGGCCCGCACGAGCGTGCCCTCCGCCGTCACGAGCTCGACGGCGGTGATGCTGTTGGCCTGCAGGCCGTACTTGCGCGACAGCCACCCGATCCCGCCGCCGATCGAGTAGCCGACGACGCCGACGTCGGGCGAGGAACCCGCGAGCGCGGCAAGCCCCTGCGCGGCCACGGGGCCGACGACGTCCTGCCACAGGTCGCCGGCGCGGACACGTGCGACCCGGCGCTCGGCGTCGACCTCGACGCCGCGCATCTGCGTCGTGCGGACGAGCACGGAGTTCTCCAGCGACCCGAGCGGCGCCGCGTTGTGGCCGGTGCCCTGCGGGGCGACGCGCAGGCCGTGCGCGCGGGCATAGCGGATGATCGCGGACACGTCGTCCTCGTCGACGGGATACGCGACGGCCGCGGGACGCTGATCGACGGCGACGTTCCAGGCCGCGCGGGCGTCGTCCCAGCCCTCGTCGCCGGGCGTGAAGACCGGACCTCGAACGTGTACGGCGAGGTCACTCGGGCTCGTGGGGGCGATGGTCATATGCGCTCCTTCGCAGGTCGGCAGGTCGCCTGCAGCGTCCCACCGCGCGACCGACGCTCCCATACGGACTGCCTGCGTCCACGGGTACGGGAAGCCGCACCCTGGCTCGCCGCCGGTACCCGCAGCGGCGGGCCCGGACGTGCGCCTGCGGCCGGCCGGGGACGCCGCGGACGGCCGAGAACGCGTGTCCGACCGGCGCTGCGCGGCGGGGCCCTACTCGGCCGGTGGGGACGGCGGCGCGCCCATCGCGTGAAAGCCGCCGTCGACGTGCGTGATCTCGCCGGTGATGCCGCGCGAGAGGCGCGACAGCAAGAAGATGATCGTGTCCGCCGTCGGGCCGGCGTCGGCGGTGTCCCAGTGCAGCGGAGCCATCGAGTTCCACACGCCCGCGAGCTCGCTGAAGCCGGGGATCGACTTCGCGGCCATCGTGCCGATCGGGCCGGCCGACACGAGGTTGCTGCGGATCCCCTTCGGGCCGAGATCGCGCGCGAGGTAGCGGTTGACGGACTCGAGCGCCGCCTTCGCCACGCCCATCCAGTCATAGACCGGCCAGGCGACCTGCGCGTCGAAGTCCAGGCCGACGATCGAGGGCGAGTCGCCCTGCTCGAGCAGCGGCAGCATGGCGACCGAGAGCGACTTCAAGGAGTACGCGCTCGTCGCGAACGCGATCTGCGCGCTCTCGAGCGGGGTGCTGAGGAAGTTGTTGCCCAGCGCGTCCTCGGGAGCGAAGGCGATCGCGTGCAGGATTCCGTCGAGTGCGCCCCAACGCTCCTGCAGGTCGGCCGCGACGGCGGCGAGCTGGTCGGGCTCGTTGACGTCCATCTCGAGCACGTCGGGCGGCGGGTCGCCGAGCCGCTTCGCGATGCGCTGCGTGATGCGCATCCCCCGGCCGAAGCCGGTCAGCACGATCTCGGCCCCCTCCTCCTGTGCGCGCTTGGCGACGGAGTAGGCGATCGAGCCCTCGGTGAGGACTCCGGTGATGAGTAGACGTCTGCCTTCGAGAAGCATGAAGGCGAGGCTATCTACTCGGGCGCTAGCGGCCGAACCTCACGAAGTCGGTGAACTCCGCCCACGTCGAGGAGGCGCGCCAGCCGGCCTCGCCGGCGGCGTGGCGCAAGTCACCGGCCCACGTCGGCTCCCAGCCGCGCCAGCGCGCGAGCGCGACGACCAGGCCGCAGAGGGCGAACAGGCCCGCGAGGATCGCGAGCGCGAGGACGGGGAAGGGCGCGTCGGTGGCGGGATCGGTGGTGCGGGCGGCGGCCGCGATGGGATCACCCGCCGCGACGGCGGGCGCCGGCGTCGGC
>DASYVZ010000259.1:0-5279 GCA_035936515.1 Solirubrobacteraceae bacterium
CGCCGGCGCCGTCGAGGAAGGTAAAGGTGCGCCGTTGCGGGCCGTCGCGCAGCGCGGCGTGCAGCTCGACGCCGAAGCGCCCGCGCAGCACGCGCCCTACGTCGGCCGCCGCCTCGTCGCTGCCGATCGCGGTCAGAAACAGCGCAGAGCCCGTCAGCCTGGCGAGCTGCACGACCGCCACGGCGCCGCCGCCGGCGGGCTCGGCGAAGGTCTCGCGCGCGTGGACGATCTCACCCGCCGCCGGCACCCGGTCGACGACGGCGAACTGCACCCACTCGACGTGCCCGACCACACCGACGCGGACCATCAGCGCGGGCCGCTCAGCCGTCGCCTGACCGCAGGCGGCCGCCGGTCAGCGCGGGCGAGACGTTCGGGTAGAACTGGGTGCGGTCCTGGAACGGCACCGGACCCTGCACGCGACAGCCCGGCGTGTTCGTCGGCGGCTTCTCGCCGCCGGCGTTCTTGCAGTCGAAGCTCGGCAGGATCATCTTCTCCGGGTCGCGGTTGGCGTCGGGCCTGATGTACGCGTTGCCACGGTTGGTCTTCGTCCGCGTCGGCGCGGGCAGCGACTCCGCGCCCATCATGATGATCTGCGGGAGCACGTGGCCGTTGCTCTTCGAGCCCGCGGGGGCCGCACGGATGCCGCCGAGCGTCGCCGGCGGGATGCTCATGAAGTCCGAGACCTTCGTCTGGTTGAACTCCAGGTAGCGCAGCAGCGGGTTGAGCTGCTGCAGGAACGGTCCGGTCGCGGCGAACGTCGGATCGAGGCCGCGCAGGATCCGCGACAGCGCCGGAAGCCCCCGATCGCCCGCGCTGATGAGCGGGTCGAGGTTCTCGAAGAGGTTCTCGAGGTCGGGGGAGAGCCGGCGCAGCGACACGAGCGTCGGCTGCAGGTTCTCGAGCACCGGGTCGAGGTCGCGGATCAGCGGCTCGGTGTTGACGGCGAACGCCCGCACGCGCGAGAGCGTCGCCTTCGTCTCGTCGAGGAACGTCGGCATGATCCGGATCGAGTCGGCGAGCGCCTCGCGACGCTCCGACAGCTCGTCGAAGAGCTCGGTGTTGCGCTGCACGAGCGTCCTCAGCGCGGCCTCGTCGGCCGTGAGCTGCTCGAATGTGCGCCCCGTGTTCTTGACGAGGTCGCGCAGCGCGGCGCGGCGGTCGTCGAGCACGTCGACGACGTCCTGCGCGTTCTCGACGAACACCGGCAGGTTGCCGAGCGCGTCGTTGAGGTCGCGGCCGCGGCCGGCGCCGGCCTTGGCCGCGCTCGCCTGCCACTCGCGAAACGCCTCGCGCGTCGGCTCGTCGAAGATCGAGAACAGCTCGTCGAACTCGACCGCCTGCCGGACCTGACCGTCGGGCAGGCGCGCGCCCTCCGCGAGCTCGCGCGCGCCGCGGCTGCCGGTCGTGACCTCGACGTACGTCTCGCCGAGCAGCGTCTTCTGGCGCAGGATCGCGCGCGTGTCGACCTTCATCGGCGCGTATTTCTCGTCGAGCTCGATCGTCGCGAGCAGCTTGCCGCCCTCGGGCGCGAGCTCCTTCTTGACGACCCTGCCGATCTTCACCCCGGCGGCGCGCACGTCGGCCTGCTCGGCGAGCGTCGTGGCGTCGGTGAAGGCGACCTGCACGCGGTACCCCTGCGGCTTGAGCGGAATCGCGCCACCGAAGGCCAGCCAGAGGAACAGCAGCAGGCCGAAGCACGTCAGCGCGAAGCCGGCGATGACGATGATGCGCCCGGGTGTGGGGGCTTCGGTGTTCATCGCGCGAGACCGCCTCCGGCAAGGCGGGTGACGATGGGCGAGCAACGGCGCACGGTCATCCGCCGTTCGCGCGCAGCGCGCGCTTGACGCTCAGCGAGCGGGTCGTGGGGTTCTTGCAGACGGTCGCCAGCAGCGGCGACAGCCCGAGCGCGAACTCGGCCTGCGGCAGGTCGTGGACGAGGCTGGTCAGCGTGGAGCAGGTGCCGGTGAGGAAGATCGGGCGCATCGGCCCGTTCGCGTCGTCGATGCTCTGCAGGTTCACCGTCTGGTGGGCGAGCCAGCTGAGGTGGAAGAGGTAGCCCTCGTCCCGGCCGGCCTTGTCCGGCGCCTCTCGGCCTCTCGGGTTGTGTCCGACCATGTTCGTGAGGTCGTTGAGCACCTTCGCGCTGCGGTCGAGCTCGGGGAACGTCCGGCCCAGGCCGCGCGCGGCCGGCGCGAGATCGCGCACCAGCGGCACGGCGCGGCGGACGAAGGGCCGGATCTTCGTGCGCACGATCGGCGTCGCCTCGCGGGCAAACGGGCTGACCGCTTCGTTGACGTCCTCGAGCTCGCGCACGGCCGGCAGCAGCGCCCGCGTCGTCGGCCCGAGCTCGTTGGCGAACGGCGTCACCGCGTCGAGCGTCGCCGTGGCCGTCTGCAGCGTCGGCGCGAGCTCGCCCACGGCGTCGCGCAGGTTGTCGTCCTCGCTGGCGAACGCGCGCAGCGTTCCCGCCGCGCCCGAGACGAGGCGCGAGAGGTCCTGCGGGCGCTCGGCGAGCTCGCCGTTGATCTGCGCCAGCGACGTGACGAGGCGCCGCAGCGCGATGCGCTCCTTGGCGACCGCGCGATTGACGCGCCCGAGGTCGCGCACCGTCGGGCCGTAGCGTTCGAGCATGCGCGCGAGGTCATCGCCCCTGTCGCGCAGCCCCTCGCCGGCGCCGTTGGCCAGCAGCGTGACGTAGTCGCGGGTGCGCGCGTCGAGTTCGGACAGGATCTCGTCGAGGTCGACGTCGGTCAGCGAGTTGGCGATCGGGATCGTGAAGCCCGCCTTGACCGGCACGCGGTCCTTGCCGGGATACACCTGCACGTACATGTCCTTCAGGCCCGTGCGCGGGCGTAGCGCGGCGGACGCGTCGCGGCGGATGAGCGTCTCGTACTCCGGCTTGATGTCCAGCGCGACGAGCGCGCGCCCGTCCTCGAGCTCGACGTCGCCGATGTCGCCGATCTCCACCCCGGCGACCTGCACCGTCTGGCCCTGTCCCGGGGTTACGGCCTGCGCCGTGTCGAGTTCGACGTGGATGCGCATCGGCGTCTCCTCCGCGAGGGGGAAGCGGAAGCGCTGGTTGTCGAGGATGTAGCCGCCGACGACGGCCGCGATCGCGATGAGCACGAGGATCGCGCTGAACGGCCAGAGGTTCTGGCGGATCGTCCGCTTCACTTCGCGCCCTGCCGTTTCAGCGCGCGGTCCAGCTGCCCGATGAGCCCGTTGCGCGAGGCGATCTTGCGGATCTCGCCGAGCGTGATCGCGCGGTCGAGCACCTTGATGTCGCTGCCCTTGGCCTTGAGCTCGCGGCGCAGCACCGCGACGGCCGCCGCCTGGGCCTTGGACTCCCGCGTCCGCGATGCTGCGTTGTCGGTGTTCACGCTGGGCGGCGGGGCCTTCGGAATCGAACGCAGATCCGGCGGCTCCTGCGTCTCGCACGGGATGTCGGGCTCCAAGGGCGGGCGCTCGCGGATCGGCGGAGGGTTGACGCCGACGATCGGCTCGGCGACGGTCCCGAACAGCCCGTTGCCGATGTTCAGCGTCTCGGCGCCGCCCGCGCCGAGCACCTTGAAGTACGGGCTGTTGGCATCGAACGAGCGGCTCTCGCCGGCGAGATTCGGCAGGAACTTCGCCAGGTCCTGGTAGACGGGGCCCTGCGTCGGGAACGCCTTGTCCTCGAGCTTGGAGTCGCCGAACGGGACGAGGACGTTCGTCGCGCAGCTCCCCAGCTCGCGCAGCCGGCCGAGCACCGACACGCCGCGCTTCGCGACCTGCGCCAGCGGCGGCGTCGCGCTGCGCAGGTTGCGGGCGAGCGTGCCGAGCTCCGATTCCTGCACGAGGCCGCGCAGCTGCCGGATGAGGGGCAGCGTCGCGTCGACCGTCGGGCCGAGCGAGCGGACGCCCGGTCGCGCGTCGCGCGCGAAGCGCTGCACGTCGGGGAAGGCGCCGTTGAGCGCGTCGAAGGCCGGCGTCGCGGCGCGCAGCGTGCGGGGCAGCTCCCCGACGGCGGTGGCGAGCGCGTCCTCCCGCGCGGCAAGTGCGCCGGCCGTCGCGCTGAAATCGGCGATCAGGCTGCGCAGGCGCCCCGGCTCGTTGATCGCCTCTGCCGTCGCGCCGCCGGCGCGCACGAGCTGGCTGAGGTCCCCCGGCCGCTTGCCGAGCAGGGCCTCGGCGACGATCGCCGTGAACTTGTAGGCGCCCGGCTGATAGCGCAGCGAGTCGCTGAACGCGCGCGCGCCGCCGGCGTCCTGAGCCCGGCCGATCTCGATGAACGTCTGGCGCAGGTCGGCGCGGGTGTCGCTCTTCAGCGCGTTGAGGACCTGATCGAACTGCACCGGGCTGCCGGTGTGGTCGACGGCGATCGTCTCGCCCTCTTCGAGCACGCCGGCGCGCGCGGTGCCCGGGGCGAGGTCGACGAAGAAGTTGCCCTCGAGGAAGATCCGCGGCCGGATCTTCGCGGTGGCATCGTCGTAGATCGGCCGCCCGTTGTCGCCGATCGCGAGCGTCAGCGTGGCCGACGACGCGCCGGGGCGGGTCTGCTCGACGTTCGTCACCTCGCCGACCTCGACGCCGGCGATCCGTACGGGGGAGCCGGGGTTGATCCCGCTCGTCTCGCGGAAGGCGGCCTTGATCTCGTATGGGTTGTTGATGAACGGGATGTCCTTCGCGAAGCCGAGGAACGTCACGACGATCGCCAAGACGATCACGCCGATCCCGACGGCGAAGGCGCTGGGTCCGCGATCGCGTCTCACCGGTTCACCTGCGGCGCGATGCCGTTGGGCTCGCTGGAGAAGGTCTGCCCGGCAGGGATTCGCGCGCGGCCCTTGAACGTCGGCCCCTGCGAGCCCGGCGTGCGCGGATCGATGACGATCTTGAACTTCTCGGGCCAGCCCGTGGCCAGGCGCTCGAGGTAGCCGCGCTGGCCGGCCTCGCAGTCGGCGTTGCCTTGCGCGTCGACCGCCGCGGCGGGGATCTGGTCGTGCAGCTGCACCGCGTCGCCGAACAGCGCGTGCTGGACGGGGTCGATGTGGTCGGCGTTGGCCGGCTGCGTCGCGCCGAAGGACATGAGCGAGTTCTCCTGCTCGATCGGCGCGGTCTTGACCTGCACGCGCTGCACGGTGCCGGTCGCGTCCTCGTCGGAGATGTGGTCGGCGAGGAACGTCCACATGTACGTGAAGTAGTTGCAGACGGTGACGTGCGGGCCGGCCCAGCGCAGCGTCGGGTTCAGCGTGCGCATCGTGTCGGTCAGGCCGGCGAGCGTGATGTCGGTCGTCGGCGAC
>DASYVZ010000260.1:0-2391 GCA_035936515.1 Solirubrobacteraceae bacterium
CCCATGCCGTGGAAGCGCTCGCCGTCCTGCACGTCGTGGCAGTAGATGAACTCCTCGTGGCCGAGGATGTAGCGGTGGGCGTGCAGGATGCCCTTCGCGAGGCCGGTCGTGCCCGACGTGTAGTAGAGCTGCGCCGGATCGTCACAGGAGGTTTCGAGCGTCTCGTGGTCGGCCGAGCCGCTGTCCAGATCGCCCGGCTCGAGCTCGACGACCTCGGCCCCCTGCCCCTCGACGCGCGCGCGGTTGGCGCGGTTCGTCACGACGACGGCGGCCTGCGAGTCGGTCAGGCGGTGGCGGATTCCGTCGTCGCCGTAGAGGATCGACATCGACAGCAGGATCCCGCCGATCTTCCAGGTGCCGAAGAACGCGGCGGCGGTTTCGGGCGTCGGCGGCAGCAGCATCGCGACGCGGTCGCCCTGGCCCACCCCGACCTCGCGCAGCTTGAGCGCGAAGCGGTTGGACATGTCCTGCAGCTCTCCCCAGTGCAGCTCGCGGACGGCGCCGTCGGGATCCTCGTGGATCATCGCGAGCTTGTCGCGGGGGTGCTTGTCGCAGACGTCCGCGGCGATGTTGTAGCGCTCGGGCACCTGCCAGGAATGCGTGGCGCAGGCTTCCTCGTAGGTCATCGTGAGGCCACCGTACCCCGTGCGACGAGGTTAACGACGCTTGCGTTTCTTCTTCTTCGACGAGGAGTGCGGCTTGGCGCGCGGTAGCTCCGGCGCGGGCGTCTCGGGCGGCTCGGCACGACCGCGGCGCGGGCGGCGCTCCTCGGGTTCGTCGGCCTTGGCGGGGCTCTCGCCGCGGGCCTCCATGCGCGCCTCGCGGAGCTCCTGTTGGGTCGGCCAGGGCTGCGCCTGACCGCTCTCCCAGGCCGGCGGCCGGCCGCCGGGCCAGCGCCCGAGGAAGAGCGCGCCGAGCGCGACGAACCAGAAGATCTTCACGAACGGCAGCTGGCCCTCGAGCTGGGGCAGGAACGACAGGACGCCGACGATCACGCCGAGGATCCCCATGAATCTGGTCAGCAGGCCGACGCGCATCGCGTTGAGCGCCGTCAGCGCGATGCCGAGGCCGAGGATCGCCGAGCCAAGCCCGCTGAGCTGCACGGCGCCCGTGGTGAACGAGCCGGCCAGCGCGTCGCGGGCGAGCTCCTCGTTCTGGCGCGCGGCGTCGGCGAACGCGCTGACGTCCTGCGCGAGCCCGATCGCCGCGGCGACCCCCGCGATGACCGCGAGCACCGCGCCGGAGATCGAGGCGATCAGCGCGACCTTGTTCTGCTCCGGGTTGCGCGCCTTGGTGGACTTGTACAGGTACACCATCGTCAGCCCCATCAGCCCCAGCGCGACCGCCGTGACCAGGCGCGCCCCGACGATGAGGGCGATGTTCTCCTCGAGGAAGAGCGCGACGCGCGCGATCGGCCCGGGACCGGAGCCGGGCACGAGCCCGAGCTCGGATCGCAGCGTGTCGAGCAGGTACAGCCTGGGGAAGCCGCTGTTGCCCAGAATGGCCAGCACCGCGCCGACGAGCGTCAGCAGGCCGGCCGCGATCGCGGCGGCTCCCGCCTTCGTGCTGCGGCGCTCTTCCTCGGCGAGCGTCTCCTCCGGAGGGGCGGGCACGCCCTTCGTGCTGCGGCGCCCTTCTTCGGCGAGCGTCTCCTCCGGGGTGGCGGGCACCGCGCAAGTGTATGTTGCGTCCGTGGAGATACGGGAGGTCATGACCGAGAGCGTCGTGAGCGCCGCGCCCACCGCCACGGTGCGGCAGGTCGCCGAGCTCATGCGCGAACGCAACGTCGGCTCCGTCGTGCTCGTCGACGAGGGCGGCACGATCACCGGCTTCGTGACCGATCGCGACCTCGCGCTGGGCGCGCTGACCGACGGCCGCGATCCCGGCGACCCGGTCGAGGCGCACGCCTCCTCCCCGGTCGTCACCGCCGAGCCGCGGATGAGCGTCGAGGCGGCCGCCGAGCTCATGGTGCGCCACGGCATCCGCCGCCTGCCGGTGCTCGACGGCGAGCGCCTGACCGGGATCGTCACGCTCGACGACCTCACCGTGCGCACGGGCGACCTCGAGCTCGCGCAGCACATGACCTCGCAGATCACGCGCGCGGCGCTGCCGGGCTTCTACTTCCACGACCGCGGCGGGTGAGGGAGCGCGCGTCTTCGCGCGCCGGGGACCTGCTTGCGCGGCTCGCCGTGCCACCTCGCGCGCAGCAGCGAGGCCCTCGAGCGCCTGCTGGCACGTTTCCGGAGGATCCCTCGATCGCCCGCCCCTGTCCCGCCTGCGGGGAGCGCGCGCTCGCGCCGTGGCGCACGGTTCCCGCCTCGGATCCCGCGCTGCCCGGCGACTACGCGCTGCTGCGCTGCTCCGGCTGCGGCAGCGCGGTCACGCTCGCGC
>DASYVZ010000261.1:0-6804 GCA_035936515.1 Solirubrobacteraceae bacterium
GACGCAGCCGCGGATCTCGTTCACACGATTCTCCGACGAGATCTCCTACGTCGGCACGATGCTGCTGTTCAACACCGCCTCGGCGCCGTTTGATCGCCTCGTCGCGCGGCGCGCCGTCGCGCGCGCGCTCGACCTCGAGCAGATCGCCGGCAATGCCGCGGGCTCGGCGGGCGCGCCGGTGCCCGCCGACCACGGCATGCTCCATCCGCGCTCGCGCTGGTCACGGACGCCGGTTCTGCACCGCTTCGACCGCGAGGCCGCCCGGCGCGCGTTCGCCGAGCAGGGGATCGGGCCGTTCCGGATCGTTGCGCCGCGAAACGATCCGGTTCGGCTGGCGGCCGCCCGCCGTGTCGTGAGCGCGCTGGACCGGGCGGGCGGCGCGGCGCGGCTCGTCGAGCTGTCACCGCGGCAGTTCGACCGAGCACTCGGGCGCCACGGCGCAGCCGCGACGTTCGACGCCGCCGTCGTCGGGATCCCGGCGCTCGCGTCGCACGATCCGGCCTTCCTGCGCGCGCTGTTCGGCGATCCGGCGACCGCGCCGCTCAACAACGGCGCCTACCGCAGCGCTGCGTTCGACGAGCTCGCCGAGCGCGCGGCATCCGCGGCCACGGTGCGCGAGCGCCGCGAGATCGTCGACGCCCAACTGCGCCTGTTGGCGCGCGAGCTGCCGGCGGTCCCGCTGCTGTTCGGCGGCGGCACGCTCGCCTACCGTCCTACGACTTATGCCGGTTGGGTCAGCATTCGCGGCTCGGGACTACTCGACAAGCGCTCGTTCCTGGCCGGTGGCACCGGCGCCGCGGCCAGCGCGCCGGCGGCACCGCCCATCGACCCGATCGACCGCAGCGGCGACGACGATGCGTTCTCGCTGCTCCCGATCATCGGCGCGATCCTCCTCGCCCTGATCGGCGGCGTCGCGCTGCGCCTGCGGGGCGCGCGCGCGTGAGCAGGTATTCTCGCCATGGCTGCTCCACGCTAGGTAACCTGAGCACATAGTGAGGAACATGAACCCGGACGAGCGAGCGGGGGGCAAGGGGCCACGGAAGGCGCGCAAGGAGCGCGGGCTGAGTCGCTCGCCGGGCTTCTGGACGATCGTCGCGATCGTCGTGCTCGTGATTTCGTATCTCGCAGCGCTCGAGGCGTCGCGACCGCACGTGACGGGCGACAAGCTGCGCCTCGACTCCTTCAACGCGCTCGTCGAGAGCGGCCGCGTCGAGACGGCGACCGTGCTCGACGTCGACCGCATGGTCGTCGGCGTCTACGAGCGCGAAGAAGGGGGGGCGAAGCGCCGGTACTACGTCCCGATCGCGCGCACCGGTCCGGGAGCGATCGAGTTCATGCTCACGCTGCTGCTACCCAACAACGTCGACACGAGCGTCAACCAGCAGCTGACGAAGCGCATCGCCGGGCCCGCCACGACCGTGCTGCCCGCGCTGCTGCTGGTCATCGTCATCGCGTACTTCCTCTGGACGACGATCCGCGGGGGCGGCTTCGGCCGCAGCGGGCGCGGCTCGGCGCGCATCGAGGAGGCGCCGGTCACGTTCGACGACGTCGCCGGCCAGGACACCGCAGTCATGGAGCTGCGCGAGATCGCCGACTTCCTCTCCGACAGCGAGCGCTACGCCGACGTGGGCGCGCAGATCCCGCGCGGCGTCCTGCTCTTCGGCCCGCCGGGCTGCGGCAAGACGTTGATGGCGCGCGCGCTCGCGGGTGAGTCGGGGGCGGCGTTCTATTCGATCTCCGGCTCGGACTTCGTCGAGATGTACGTCGGCGTCGGGGCTCGCCGCGTGCGCGACCTGTTCAAGGAGGCCCGCGAGGACCCGCCGGCGATCGTCTTCATCGACGAATTGGACTCCGTCGGCCGGCGCCGCGCGGGGTCGGGCCCCGCGACCCAGGGCGCGGCCGACGAGCAGGGGCACGCGCTCAACCAGCTCCTCGCCGAGATCGACGGCTTCTCCCCGACGCAGGGCGTGATCGTCGTCGGTGCGACGAACCGCCCCGACGTGCTCGACCCGGCGCTGCTGCGCCCCGGGCGCTTCGATCGCGCGGTCGGGCTCGAGCTGCCCGACGAGAAGGGAAGGCGGGCGATCCTCGCGGTGCACGCGCGCGGCAAGCCGGTCGCGCCCGACGTCGACATGAGCTCGCTGGCGCGCGACACGGTCGGGATGACCGGCGCCGATCTGGCGAGCGTGGTCAACGAAGGCGCCCTCCTGGCGGCGCGCGCCCGGCGGACCGAGATCACCGTCGCGGACCTCGACGAGGCGCTCGAGCGCGTGCGCGACGCGCCAGAGCAGCAGCGCCGCCTGTCGATGCGCGATCGCCGCATGGGGCAGTCGACGCTGCATCGCGAGCGCCTCACGTTCGCCGACGTCGCCGGGATGGACGACGTCATCGAGGAGCTCGCCGAGGTCCGCGAGTACCTCGCCGATCGCACGCGTTTCGAGCGGCTCGGGGCGCGCATGCCGACCGGCTACCTGCTCGACGGACCGCCGGGCACCGGCAAGACGCTGCTGGCCAACGCCCTCGCCGGCGAGTCCAACGCCGCGTTCATCTCGGTTGCAGGCACTGAGTTCACCGAGGTGTTCGTGGGCGAGGGCGCGGCACGCATGCGCGACCTCTTCGCCCAGGCGCGGGGCGTGGCGCCGTCGATCGTCTTCATCGACGAGATCGACGCGGTCGGCGCCAGGCGCCAGTCGAACCCCGGCGACAGCGGCGAGCGCGCGCAGACGCTCAATCAGCTGCTCGTCGAGCTCGACATCTGCGCGCGCACGTCGACGGTGGTCGTGATGGCGGCGACCAACCGGCCCGAGATGCTCGATTCCGCGCTCACGCGCCCCGGGCGCTTCGATCGCAGGATCTCGATCGATATGCCCGACCTCGAGGCGCGCCGGCAGATCCTCGAGCTGCACGCGCGCGAGCGGCCGATGGCCGACGACATCGACCTCGACGCGCTCGCGCGGCTCACGTACGGCCTCGCGGGCGCCGACCTCAACAACCTGCTCAACGAGGCCGCGCTGCTCGCCGCCCGCCGCGGCGCCGAGCGGATCGACCGGGCCGAGATCGACGAGGCGATGGACCGCATCGGTCTGGGCATCGCACGCGCGCGCCAGCTGTCCGACGAGGATCGCCGGATCATCGCGTACCACGAGGCGGGCCACGGGCTCGTCGCGCGCGCGCTGCCGGGCGGTCGCATCCTGCACAAGATCAGCATCGTCGCGCGCGCAAACGCGGCCGGGGTCACGTGGATCCCGGAGACGGGTGACCGGCGACTGCACACACGAACGTTCCTCGTCGAGCGCATGGCGACCCTGCTCGGCGGTCGCGCCGCGGAGGACATCGTCTTCGGCGAGATCGCCGACGGTGCGGCGCACGATCTCGCGCGCGTCGGGCTCATCGCGCGGCGCATGGTCACCGTCCTGGGGATGAGCGACGCCGTCGGCGCGATGAGCTATGCCGACGAGAACGGCCCCAACGGCGTCGTGTACTCCGACGAGACCGCACGGCTCATCGATGACGAGGCACGGCGCCTCGTCGGCGAGGCCGATGCCATGGCGCGGCGCGTGTTGCGCGAACAGCGGTCGCTGCTGGACCGCGTCGCCGACGCGCTGCTCGAGCGCGAGACCCTGACCCTCGACGAGGTCGACGAGATCGCCGGCCCGGCGGCGGTGGCACCCGCATGAGCCCGGTCGTCACGCCCACCCCCAAGCCGGCGCTGTGGCCGATCGACATGCCGCTCGAGCCGCGCCCGCGCGGGCCGCTGTGGATCGGCGTCGCCGGCAAGGGCGGCTCGGGCAAGTCGGTGCTGTCGGGAACGCTCGCGCGCGAGCTCGGCCGTCGGGGGCACAGCGTGCTGGCGATCGACTCCGATCCGATGCCGGGTCTCGCGCACTCGCTCGGCATCGACGAGCCGGAGGAGCCGCTGCTGATGCAGGCCGCCGAGAAGCCCGAGAAGGGGCCGTGGCGGCTGAAGCCGGGGATCGGTCCGATGACCGTCGTGCGCAAGTACACGACGCTCGCGCCCGACGGCGTCCGCATGCTGCAGCTCGGCAAGTCCGGCAAGGACGGCCTCGCGCCCATCAACGGATCGGTCAACGCCTTTCTCGACACCGTCCGGCGGATGCACGAGACGCCGACCCTCTATCGCTGGGCCATCGTTGGCGACCTGCCCGCCGGGCCGCGCCAGCTTGGCGCGGGCTTCTCGCCGTACGCGCGCGTCTACATCGTCGTCGTCGAGGCCACGAGCCAGTCGGCCATGACCGCCCGACGCGTCGCGCGCCTCGCGCGCGGACCGCTCGGCGCCGACGTCGTCTTCGCGGCCAGCAAGGTCAGCGGCGGCGAGGACCGCGAGCGCGTCGAGCGGCTGCTCGGCGAGAAGGTGGACATCGAGATCCCCGCCGACCAGGCCGTGCGCGATGCCGAGGCGCGGCAGGTGGCGGTGATCGACGACGCGCCAGGCTCGCCGGTCGTGCGCGCGGTGCAGCAGCTGGCAGACATCATCGAGCAGCGAGGGATGGAGTCATCATGAAGATCGCGGTAGCGGGCAAGGGCGGCGCGGGCAAGACAACGATCTCGGGCACGATCGCTCGCGCGCTCGCGCGCGCGGGACACGATGTGATGGCGATCGACGCCGACGTCAACCCGATGCTCGGCATCTCGCTCGGCCTCGGCATGGACGGCACCGAGCGCCTCGCCGGCATCCGCCAGGAGATCAGCGGCAGTCGGGCGGACGATGCGATCCACGAGCACACGATCGAGGGGCTCATCGAGCGCTTCGGCGAGGACGCGCCCGACGGGGTGCGCGTCGTGGTCGCCTCGCGCGTGGACATGCCCGACCACGGCTGCCTGTGCTGCGGCGTCAGCGCCGACCGGCTGCTGCGGGAGATGGAGGCCGGCGGGCGCACGGTGCTCGGCGACCTCGAGGCCGGCATCGGCGTGCTCACCCGCATGGAGACCGGCAGCCTCGACATCGTGCTCGTCGTCGCCAACCCGACGCCGAAGTCGATCGAGGTCGCCCGCCGCGCCGTCGAGGCGGCCGCGGCGCGCGACATCAACGTGCTCGTGGTCGCCAACCGCGTGGCGAGCGACGGCGACCTCGAGGTGATCCGCAGCGTGCTCGGCGATTGCGACATGGCCGTCGTGCCCGAGGATCCCGCCATCGCGCGCGCCGACGCCGAGGGCATCGCGCCGATCGACCTCGACGAGAGCTCCCCCGGCGTTCGTGCGATCGTCGAGATCAGCGAACGGCTCGTCGCCCTGCCCGTGTGAGACCGCCGGCGACCCGGCGTCCGAGATGCAGGTCGCGATCCTCCTCTTCGACGGCGTCGTCGCGCTCGACGCCGTCGGACCGTACGACGTCCTCAAGCTCATGCCGGATGCCGACGTCCGCCTCGTCGCCGCCGATGCCGGCGCGGTAGCGACCGACGGGCCGCTGAAGCTCGTCGCGGGCGAGGCGCTCGACGCGGTGCCGCGGCCGGACATCGTCGTCGTCCCCGGGGGCCCCGGCGCGCTCGCCGCTCGCGACGACGACCGGATCCTGGTCTGGCTGCGCGGCGCCCACGAGCACACCCGGTTCACCACGTCGGTCTGCTGGGGCTCGGAGCTGCTGGGCGCGGCGGGGCTGCTGCGCGGAGTGCACGCGACGAGCCACTGGCTCGTGCGCGACGAGCTTTGCGGACACGGTGCGATCGCGGTTGACGAGCGGGTCGTCGTGGACGGGCGCATCATCACGTCGGCGGGCGTGTCGGCCGGGATCGACATGGCGCTGCGGCTCGTTGCCATGACCGCCGGCGAGGACGTCGCGCGGCGCATCCAGCTCATCCTGGAGTACGCGCCCGAGCCGCCCTTCCCAGGCGCCGGATCACCCGGCACCGCCCTGCCCGCGCTCGTCGCGCAGATGCGCGCGAGCTCTCGCGCCTAGCCCACCCGGCTGCGGGGCGGCTACTCCGCCGCGCAGCGCGCGAGCTCGTCGCGCCAGCTCGAAGGCTCGAGGTCCTTGCCGATGATGACGATGCGGCTGATGCGTGGCTCATCGGCGCGCCACTCGCGGCCCGGCGCCGACTCGACGTAGGTCTGCACGCCGTGCACGATCTGGCGCCGCGGCTCGCCCGCCAGCGCGATGATCGCCTTGATGCGAAACAGGTCGGGCCGGAGCATGACCAGGCCGCCGAGCCACCCGTCGAAGCGGACCGCATCGAGCTCGCCGAGCTCGTGGGAGAAGATCTCGACCTCCAGGTGCTCGTGCTCGTGCGCGTCGTGATCGTGCGAATGCGCGTGGGCCGCGTTCTCGTCTGAGGCAGCCAGCGCGAACCGGTCGAGGAGCAGCTCTGGAGCGACGCTCTCGCGCGGCGCGACGATGATCTGCGCGTCGGGGTTCATCGCGCCCAGGCGGCGGCGGAGCCCGTCGACGGCGTCGTCGGAGGCGATGTCGATCTTGCTCACGACGAGGTGGGTCGCCAGCTGCACCTGCCGGTGGGCCTCGGGGCTGTCGTGCTGATCGAGCTGGTCGAGCGCGTGGACCGCGTCCACGAGGGCGACCATCGTGTCGAGCCTCAGCACGTGCGTGATGCTCGTCAGCGTCTCGAGCACCGGCCCCGGATCCGCGAGGCCACTGGTCTCGACTATGACACGATCGAGTCGTCCGGCGGCGCGATGCAGGCGCGTGATCGCGTCGAGCAGCTCCCCCTGGCTCGTGCAGCAGACGCAGCCGTCTGCGATCTCGACGACGTCGCCGCCGGCGTCCCCGAGCAGCTCGCCGTCCAGGCCGATCTCGCCGGCCTCGTTGACGACGACGCCGATGCGCTCCGTGCC
>DASYVZ010000262.1:0-3397 GCA_035936515.1 Solirubrobacteraceae bacterium
CGCCTCGATCGCGGCCTCCACGTCCAGCGGCGCCTCACCGCGCCGCTCGCGGCGCGCGCTGCGCGCCTCGAGCATCTGGCGGACCTCCTCGGCGCGCACCGCTGCCGAGTCGTCGCGTGGATCGCTGTCGTCACGCACGAGGCCGCCGCCGATCTGCCGGTAGCTGCGCCCCGTTCCGACCAGGGTGAAGATCGCGACGAGCGCGCCTACGATCGCAACCACCCAGACGATGGTGCCGAAGGCGTCCTCCATCGCGTCATGATCTCACCGCAGCGTCTGCTGGTGGAAGGCCAGGCGCCAGGCGCCGTCGCGCCGGACGTAGGCGCTGCTGACGAGCGCCGAGTACGTGGCCCCCTCGCGCTCGGCGACGACGCCGTAGACGACGAGCGCGCCGTCTGCGCCCAGGCCGAGGACCTGTGGATCCTCGAGCGCGAAGGACGTCCACGGCACGCCGCCCATCGATTTCAGGATCGCGTCGCGATCCGTCAGCCGCATGCCGCCGGGCAGGAGCATCACGACCGCGCCGTCGAGCACGCGCCCGTAGAACTCGGTGGCCGCGGCGCCGTCCGTCGACAGCGCCTCCCATCCGTCGGCTTCGAGGGCGGTGAGCTCATCGGCTGCGTCCATCGAGCGTCTTGTTCTCCTCGTTGCGCGCGAACAAACCCCGACGTCGGGTCGTGACGTCCGCTACGCTTGCGAGCACCTGTTGACTGACCAGTCAATCTAAGACCTTAGAACCCTCTTCCAGGAGCCATCATGGTCGATTTCAGCCTGACCGACGAACAGAAGAGCCTGCGTGAGCTGGCGCACGAATTCGCGGCGAAGGAGATCCGTCCAGTCGCCTGGGAGCTCGATCGCGACGGCACGTGGCCGCACGCGATCATCGACAAGGCGCACGAGGTCGGGCTCATGAACACGCACATCCCCGAGGAGTACGGGGGAGCGGGCCTGAACTACCTCGACGGGTGCGTCATCGAGGAGGAGCTGTCGTGGGGCTGCTCGGGCGTGCAGACGTCGCTCGGCGCCAACGGACTCGCCGCCGCGCCCGTCATGCTCGGCGGCTCCGAGGACGTCAAGCGCGAGTTCGCCGGGGAGCTCGTGGCCGAACCCAAGCTCGCCTCCTTCTGCCTCACCGAGCCCGACGCCGGCTCCGACGTGTCGGGCATGCGCACGCGCGCCGTGCGCAAGGGCGACAAGTACGTCCTCAACGGCTCGAAGTGCTTCATCACGAACGGCAGCTACGCCGACTGGTTCGTCGTCTACGCCAAGACCGACCCCGAGGCCGGCCACCGCGGCATCTCCGCGTTCCTCGTGCGCAGGGACGCCACCATCATCGTGGACAAGAAGGAGGACAAGATGGGCCAGCGGGCGTCGAACACCGCGACCATCACCTTCAACGACACGGAGGTCGACGCGCGCTACCTGCTCGGCGAGGAGAACAAGGGCTTCAAGCTCGCGATGATGGTCCTCGACCGCACCCGTCCCGGCGTCGCCGCGATGGCCACCGGCATCGCCCGTGCGGCCTTCGAGTTCGCCACGACCTACTCCAAGGAGCGCGTCCAGTTCGGTGTGCCGATCGCGATGCACCAGGCGATCCAGTTCATGATCGCCGACATGGCCACGAAGGTGCACCTCTCGCGCCTGGCGACGTGGAACAGCGCCGTGCTGCTCGACCAGGGCAAGCGCAACACGCTGGAGTCCTCGCACGCCAAGCGCTTCGCGGCCGACTCCGCGATGGAGGTCGCCACCGACGCGGTGCAGGTCTACGGCGGCTACGGCTTCATCAAGGACTACCCGGTCGAGAAGCTCATGCGCGACGCGAAGATCATGCAGCTCTACGAGGGCACGTCGCAGATCCAGCGGCTCGTCATCGCCCGCGAGACGCTGCTGCCGCGGCGCATCGAAGAGCCGGCGACCGCGACGGCGTAGCCACGCGCGCATACGGTCGCGGAGGGTCCACCCGGACCGCCCGCGACCGTTGCACGGGGTCATCCACCGATGGGCAGGGCATACTGGACCGATGGCCTCTCGCCATCCTTCGACGGAGGCCGCCGTCGCCGACGCGGCCGCCCAGAGCGACATGCGTGCCGCCGCCGGCGCCCGCACGTCGCCGGCCGAGCCGGCGAGCGATGCCGCCCGCCAGGGACCGGGCTCGGGCGACCCGCTGCTGGCCGGGCTGCGCAAGACGGGGCTGCTACGGCTGCTCGTCCTGCACCTGCTCGCCTCGGGACCGTCGTACGGCAACCAGCTCATGGAGCGGGTGGGCTCGCTGACCGGCGGCCTCGTCGCCGTCAACCCGAACACGATGTATCCGCTGCTGCGCGCGCTGGAGGCCGAGGGCCTCGTGGCAGGCGAGTGGGAGCACCCCGAGCGCCGCTCGCGGCGCTTCTACCGGCTGACGGAGTCGGGCCGCGCGGAGCGCGACCGGCTGGCGGCGGACGTCGCGCCACGCCTGGACAAGCTCGCCGCGGCGGTCGACCTGATCCGGCGCGAACTGGTGGGCTGAGCGCAATGGGCACGGTCGCGGCGCGGCAGCTGCTGCCGGGGGCCTCGATCGATGAGGCGCAGGGACTGTGGCTGGACCTCGATCGCTGGCCGGCCTTCGTCGACGGCTTCGCCGCGATCGTCCGCCGCGAGGGCGACTGGCCGCGGCCCGGCGCGCGCATCGTGTGGGATTCGCTGCGCAACGGCCGCGGCCGCGTCGTCGAGCAGGTGACCGAGTTCGAACCGGGCGCGTCGCACCTCGTGCGTGTCGAGGACCCGCAGCTGCACGGCACGCAGCGGGCGCGCTTCAGCCGCTACGACGGCGGCTGCGAGCTCTCGCTGGAGCTCGACTACGCGCTCAAACGCGCGGGCATCGGCGGCCGTCTCACCGACATCCTCTTCGTCCGGCGCGCCGTCGGCGACGCGCTGCGCCGCACGCTGCGGCGCTTCGCGGTCGAGCTCGAGGCCGACCGCGAACTGCAAGCTGAACCTCAGCGGCCCCGGCCGTGTTCCCGCAACGAGAAGGAGTCCTAAAGGCATGTTCGTGTTCAAGGCGGCGGTCGTCGGAGCAGGCACGATGGGCGGCGAGATCGCGCAGGTGATCGCGTCCGCCGGCATCCCGGTGGTGCTGAAGGACGTCAAGCAGGAATTCGTCGACCTCGGCCTCAAGAAGGCCGAGGACGTGACCCGCGCGCAGCTCGGGGTCCTCGTCGGCAAGCAGAAGATCTCCCAGGAGCAGGCCGACGTCCAGGCGACGGAGATCTTGGGGCGCATCCACGGCACGACCGAGTACGAGGGCTTCGGCGACGTCGACTTCGTCATCGAGGCGGTGCCCGAGCGGATGGCGATCAAGCAGGCGGTCTTCGCCGAGCTCGACTCGCTCACGCCCGGCCACGCGATCCTGGCCTCCAAC
>DASYVZ010000263.1:0-5232 GCA_035936515.1 Solirubrobacteraceae bacterium
CATCGCACGGACTATCGCGCAGCGTCTGGGACGCTCGTCCCCGCCTTGATCCGCCTGCGGGCGGACCTGCCTCTGGGACTGGGCTCCTCCGGGAGAGCGTCCGCGTTCCGCGCTGGCTGGTCCCGCTTCCGTCTTCACGCGGAAGCAGTAGCCGCGTATCCGATCGTGAGCGCGGCCCCGCTGTTATCCGAGGGGCGTCTCGTCACCCCGCCTCGCCGTTCCTCACCGCATGGGTTAACGCGGGACGGGCCGACAGAGCGTCTCGTGGAGGACAGCGACCTCTTCGTCCACGCCGGTCCCGATGGCGAACCCACGGACAACCTGCCCAAAGGGCTGGAGGGTTTGCGCGAATACAGGCACCCGGGTCGCAGTCCCTGTGCTCCGGATGCGCGCTAGCCGGAGCCGCCACGAACCGTCGCTCATGCGGCGGCGAAGCGCCCGGTCGGCGAGGTGAACCTGCCAGCCCTTCAAGCGCAATCCCATCCCTGTACGACGACACCGTAGTAGGATATCGTTGGTGAGCCACGCTGACCACGATCTCGAGAAGGTGCTCGGCCCGCTCGAGGCGGAGGTAATGCGCGGCGTCTGGGGAAGCGACGGCCCCGTCAGCGTGCGCGACCTCGTCGAGCATCTCAACCGGCAGCGCTCCCAGCCGCTTGCCTACACAACGGTGATGACCGTGATGTCACGGCTGGCCGCAAAGGGGGTGTTGAGCCGGCGGCGGGAAGGACGCGGGTATCTCTATGAGGCAACGGTCGACGATGCCGCCGCGATCGCCGTTCGAAATGTGATGCGCGACTTCGGTGGCGCGGCGATGGCGCACTTCGTCGACGAGGCTCGGGCCGATCCCAAGGCGCTCCGGCGACTGTCCCGCCTGCTGGACGAGGACAGATGAGATTGGACACAGCTAGCCGCGGCTTCCTCGGTCTGCTCAGCGTGGCGCTCGGGGCTTATGTTCTGGTCGGTCTGGCCGCCTGCCTCCTGCTTGCGCTCCTCAGCTACCGGGTCGCGGCCAGCGGCGTGGGCGCGCTCGGAGGGGAGGCCGGGGAACTGTGGCCGGCTCTCATCGCGCTGGCCGTCATGGCGGGCGGCGTGCTGTTCGGCCTGCGCTCGCTAGCTAGCCAGATCCTCTCGTCGCTGCGGCTGAACCGCCGCGTGCGGGAGCTCACCCTGCCGCCAACCGCGGCCCTCTCGGCAGCCGTCGCGGAGACGCGGCTCCGGGGGAGGGTGACGCTCATCGACGTGGACGAGGCGTTTTCGTTCGCGTACGGCGCACTTCGCCCCCGGGTGGCGGTAAGCAGTGGGCTCCTCCAGGCCGCCTCACGGAAGGAGCTCGAGGCGGTGCTCGCCCACGAGCGCTACCACGTGCGCAACCTCGATCCGCTCAAGGTCCTGCTCGCGCGGGCGTTGCCTCAGGCCTTCTTCTACGTGCCCGCGCTGCGCCAGTTCGAGCGTCGTTACCTGGCAGGTCGCGAGCTGGCGGCGGATCGGCTTGCCGCCGAGTACCACGGACCCGCCGCGCTCGCCGGGGCGCTTCTCAAGGTGGTCGGCGGCCCCAAGTGGCGCGAACTCCAGGCAGCCACTGCCATCGGGGGACCGAATGTCCTAGACGCGCGCATCGCGCAGCTTGAAGAGGGGCGCGAGCCGAGGGTCGCCGGGGTTTCGCCGGCCGCCGCGTTGCTGTCGTTCGTCTGGATCGCGGTGCTCGGCTCGGTGGTCGCGCTGGCGGTCGAGGGGTCCGGAGGTCCGTCCGCCGTCCTGGCCGCGGCCATGCCGGGGATGGAGGGCGATGCGGCCCGCCTGGCCCTCATGCCGCTCTGCTTTATCCCCTGGGCCGTCGTGGGCTGGATCGCCTACCGCCTCCTTCGCTTCAACGCGGCGCGCGAGCTCCGGCTAGACGGCTGAGCTAGCCATCTACTACAATGTTGTAGGAGAACACGAAGCCGTGAGATCGGCGCCTTGCGCGATCGCTGTGACAGGCGGTCGTGCAGCGCAGTCGGCGGCGCAACGGAGGTGGCGCGCCATGATGGGAATCGACATGGGAGTGATGGCGATCGTGATGGTGATCATTGCGATCCTCGTTGTCGGCGGGATCGTGGCGGCGGTCTACCTCGGAGTGCGCGCGGTCAGAGCCCCTGCCGAGGGCGAGGTCGAGAATTCCGCGCGAGCGGACCTCGATCGCAGACTCGCACAAGGCGAGATCTCCTCGGAGGAGTACTACGAGCGAGAATCCGCGCTTCGCAGCGCAGAACCATCGCGCAACAGGCGCGGGCGCTAGGTCCTAGCGGCGGGCGAAGGCTCGCCGGGGGCGGGCTTGCGGGCGGCAACCCTCTCGACGATGCCCAGCTTCGAGCGCTCAAGCCGCTCGACGGCGAACCCGCACGCGCGCAGATGCTCAAGCGGCTCGCGCATCAGGTGGTCGTGCTCGAAGCGCAGAAACAGCGGCTCGAGGGCGCGCTGCCCGGCGCGTACGGCCGGCAATGGGCTTCGCACGTGTTCGAGCGAGAGAAACCAGCCCCCTGGGCGAAGCACGCGCATCACCTCCCTCACCGCTGCCCGGTCGTTCGGGATGGTGCACAAGGAGAGGGTGCAGACGACCGTGTCGAAGCTCTCGTCCGAGAACTCGAGCGCCTCCGCGTCGCCTGCTCGGAGGTCGGCCTCGCGTTCGAGCTGCGCAGCTTCGCGGCGTGCGATGTCGAGCATCCTGTCGCTCAAATCGATTCCGGTCAGACGCACGTCCGCCGGATAGTGGCGCAGGTTTCGCCCCGTGCCGACGGCGATCTCCAGGACGTCGCCCTCCGCCTGGGAGCAGACCCAGCGGCGCCCGTCCCCGAACAGGATCCGCTCCATGAAGCTGATCCGCCTGTCGTACTTGGGCGCGCGCTCGTCGTAGTGGCGGCGCAGCACTTGGCGGGAGTTGGAAACGCCTTGCACAGCGGCTATCCTACTACAGGTGCGTCGTAGGAGTGCCGTGGCGGAAAGCTCGAGGCGAACATTGCGGGCGGGCGCTCGCGTTCGTCTATCTGACGTTCGTGGCGCCACCGCAGCCGGCGCTTCCCCACAGCGAACAGTCCCTCTACCGTGATCCGCGCAAGACCTCACGGAGGACTTCGCTGATGCGCCCTCTCATGCCGCTAGACGAGTTCTCCGCGCTGGTCGAGGTCCCCGCGGCTGACATCAGCGCATGGGCGGAGCTCGGACTGCTCGATCCGGCCGGGCGGGGCCAGTTCGACGAGCTCGACCTGCTGCGGCTCATGGCCATCCGCCACTACGGCGCCCTCGGATACACGCCCGAGTCGTTCGCGGAGGCGCTGGCGAGCGGCGACATCGAGATCCGCCTCGGCGAGTACCTCTATCCGCGCGGCCGGGAGCTCTCGCTCGACGAGGCGGCGGAGGAGCTGGGCATCGAACCGGACGTCCTGCGCAGCCTGCGCACCGCGCTCGGGTTCTCCCGCGAGACCTACCTCGAGCACGACCTCGAGCTGCTCCGGGGATTCCAGGTCATGTCCGATGCCGGAATGCCGTTCGAGGCCGTGCTCGAGGGGGCGCGCGTCTTCGGGGACAGCCTGCGCCGGCTGGCGGAGACCGAGACGCGCCTGGTGCACGTCCACCTCCACGAGCGGCTGGAGGAAGAAGGCGAAGACGAGCCGCAGATCATCAGGCAGATCGAGGATCTCCAGGCGGCCGTGCTTCCCCTGCTCGACAGCATCGTCGAGCGCGTGCACCACGAGCACCTGCTGCTGGCCTCGATTGAGGACGCCTACGTCCACCTGGTGGACACCGACGCGCCGGGCGGCCGCGGATCTGTCGACGCGACGATCGCGTTCATCGACGTCGAGTCGTTCACGCAGCTGACGGAGGCCGAAGGCGACGCGGCGGCACTCGAGGCGATAACCCGCGTCGACTCAGCCGTCCGCGGCCTCGCGCTCCCCCACGGCGGCAAGGTTGTCAAGCAGATCGGCGACGCGCTGATGCTCGCGTTCCGCGATTCCGCGGACGCGGTGCGGTTCGCGGCCGAGCTCGAGCAGACGGTACGGGGGGAGCCCTCGCTTCCTCGACTCCGCATCGGCATGCACTGCGGACCCGCGATCTATCGCGGCGGCGACTATCTTGGCACGACCGTCAACGTGGCATCCCGCGTGGCGAGCCAGGCCGCCGCGGGGGAGACGCTGATGACGGAGACCGTGGTCGACCGGGTGGATGATGGCCCCGCCGTCGAGCCGGCCGGGGTGCGGATCCTGCGCGGCATGGAGCGGCCCCTGCCGCTCTACCGCCTCCGGCGGGAAGACGAGAAGCAGGACCCGGTATGCGGGAAGCGCGTGAAGAGTCCGCCGGCGGCCCGGCTCTCGCAGGACGGCGAGGAGCTCTGGTTCTGCTCGAGGGACTGTCTCCGGCAATACCTGGGGTCAGAAGCGGCCGTGGGGTGAGCGGCCTCCCGGCGACTCGCCTCCAGCGGGGACGCGGTCACGACGCAAGTAGCTCTCATTCTCGATCTCTTCGACGCAATAACGCAGCAGCCGCGCGGTGGGCACCGCAGCCGACGAGCTGACTCCGCAGGCGAATGGCGCGCCGGCGGGCCGCGCTGAGAGTGGCCGCCTTGGCCTTTCGCCTCATCTGGCCGTTCGCTCAGGCGGCGATGAGGCGTGCGCCGTGGTTACCAAGGAGGTCTAGGACCTCGCGCGTTATCTCCGTCGACTGCCGTCAGAAGCCGTCGGCGTCCACGGCGTGAGCCGGCGACGACCGGAAGCAACGCTCGCGCTTGCTAGCTATGGATGGAACGCAGCAGGCGCCGCCTGACAGGCGACTCACTGCCGCTTCGCGCGAGAGCGGCAGTCACTTTGGGGCTCTCAAACTGAAGCGTGCCCTTGGTCGACAGAGTTCCACCGACTCTCCGAGCCTGAGTCACAACCACTCTGATCTTCAAAACCGGCAGGGCGGAGCAGCCCTCCGCTTGGATGGTTCGATTCCATCGCCGCTCCGTGGGAGGGAAAGCGCTGCGGAGCGCCGCTTTCGTCGCTCCTCGAGCAGTGGAGCCGCTCGTCGGCCACCTGGGCGGAACGGCGGCAATCCGCCGATGCGGCCGCTTCTGACCATCGCACGGACTATCGCGCAGCGTCTGGGACGCTCGTCCCCGCCTTGATCCGCCTGCGGGCGGACCTGCCTCTGGGACTGGGCTCCTCCGGGAGAGCGTCCGCGTTCCGCGCTGGCTGGTCCCGCTTCCGTCTTCACGCG
>DASYVZ010000264.1:0-4722 GCA_035936515.1 Solirubrobacteraceae bacterium
CCCGCTTGTCGATGTCTGCGAGCTCCCGCGTGGTCATGCTGGTGACCCTAAGAGGGCGGGCGGACGAATACGCTCGCACGCGGATGCGCCGCCTTCCCGCACCGCCACTGAGCCTGATCGTCTTCGTCGTCGGCACGAGCATCCTCGGTGCCGAGATCGCCGCCGCCCGCCTGCTGGCGCCGTACTTCGGCGCCTCGACGATCGTCTGGGCCAACACGATCGGCATCGTGCTCGTCGCCCTGTCGATCGGCTACTGGTTCGGCGGCCGGCTCGCCGACCGCGACCCGACGTACACCGGGCTCTACCGGATCATCCTGCTGTCGGGCCTGCTGCTCGCGGCGGTGCCGTTCGCCGCCGACCCCTTCCTCGGCTTCGCCGTGCAGGCGCTGGACTCCATCTCCGCCGGCGCGTTCGTCGGCTCGCTGCTCGGCGTGACGGTGCTCGTCGCGACGCCGGTGCTCGTGTCCGGCGCGGTCGCGCCCTACGCGCTGCGCCTGGCGGTCGCCGACGTGACGCAGGCCGGGACCGTCTCCGGGCGCCTGTATGCGATCTCGACGGTCGGCTCGCTGCTGGGGACGTTCACGTCGGCGCTGCTGTTCATCCCGGTCATCGGCACACGGCGCACGTTCATCCTCTTCGGCCTCGCGCTCGTCCTGATCGCCGTGTGGGGCCTCGCCAGGCGCAGCCTGCTGCTCGCCCCCGCGGCCCTCGCGCTGCTGCTCGCGCTGCCGGTCGGAACGGTGAAGGGGGAGACCGCTGTCGGTCAGCGCGTCATCCACGAGGCCGACACCGAGTACCAGTACGCGCGCGTGGTCGAGCACATCGACGGCACCCGCACGCTCGAGCTCAACGAGGGCCAGGCGGTCCACTCCGTGCGCCACCCGAACTCGTATCTGACGGACAGCATCTGGGACGAGTACATGATCGTGCCGTTCGCCGCCCAGGACCGCCCGCCCCGAACGGTCGCGATCCTCGGCAACGCCGCCGGCACCACCGCGCGCGCGTACGGCCACTACTTCCCACAGACCCGGATCGACGGGGTCGAGATCGACGGCGAGCTGACCGAGATCGGGCGGCGCTACTTCGACATGCAGTCGCCCGGGCTGCACACCCACACCGCCGACGCGCGGCCCTTCCTGCGCCGCACGAAGGAGCGCTACGACGCGATCTTCGTCGACGCGTACCGCCAGCCGTACATCCCGTTCTACCTCGCGACGCGCGAGTTCTTCGCACTCGCGCGCGACCGCCTGCGCCCGGGCGGGATCGTGGTCGTCAACGCCGGTCACCCCGCGGGCTCGACGAAGCTCGAACAGGTTCTCGGCGCCACGATGGCGGCGGTCTTCCCGACGGTGCTGCGCGATCCGTCGGAGGACGTCAACACCCTGCTGCTCGGCGCGAACGGCCGCGCCTCGGCGCAGCGCCTGCGCGCCAACGCGCCGACGCTGCCGCGGGACCTGCAGCCGCTGGCCTACGAGGCCGCCGCACGGGTCGAGCCGCGGCTGCCCGGCGGGCGCGTCTACACCGACGACCTCGCGCCGGTCGAATGGCTGATCGATAGCTCAATCGTCGAGTTCGCGGCCGGCGAGGGGTGATTGCGTGCTTCGGCGGGTAAGCCCGCGACCTATGCCGGAGCGAGAAGAAGAACAGCATTTCGGTGAGGGCGAGCCGTTTACGATCGGCCTCGAGGAGGAGCTGTTCCTCGTCGACCCGCGCGACGGCCATCTCGTCAACACCGGCGCCGAGCTGATCGAGCAGGTCGGCGAGCTGCCGCGTGGCGAGATCAAGAACGAGCTGCATCGCAGCCAGATCGAGCTGATCACCGGCGTCTGCACGACGGCGCACGAAGCGGTCGCGGAGCTGTGCGAGCTGCGCCGCGCCGTGCTCGCCACGGGCGCGGGCGTCGTCGCCTGCGGCACCCACCCGACGGCCGTCGAGGGCGACTCGCAGTTCACCGAGAAGCGCCGCTACGAGCGCATCCACGAGCTGCTCGGTGACGCCGGCGCGACACCGGTCTGCGCGCTGCACATCCACGTCGGCATGCCGGACGCCGACACCGCGATCCGCGTCTTCAACGGGCTGCGCTGCCACCTGCCGCTGCTCGAGGCGCTCGGCGCCAACTCCCCCTATCGCCACGGGCGCGACACGGGGCTGGCGTCAGCGCGCCAGCTGACGCTGCGCTCTTGGCCGCGCGCCGGCGTCCCGCGTGCGATGGCCGACATGGACGACTTCCTGCGCTCGACCGAACGCCTGACGAAGGTTGCCGAGGTTCCCGACTACACCTTCCACTGGTGGAAGCTGCGCCCGCATCCGCGGATCGGCACGGTTGAGATCCGCGCGCTGGACACGCAGCTCTCGCCGCGGCACACGGCCGCGCTGGCCGCCGCCGTGCAGTCGCTGGCCCTCCACGAGGCGCGCCGCGAGCCGGGCGAGGGACCGCCGGCGGAGATCCTCGACGAGGCCTCCTTCCGGGCGTCGCGGGAGGGCGTCGAGGCGACGCTGCCCGACAACGACGACCGCCTGCGGCCGGTCCCCGACCTGCTCGAGGAGATGATCGCGCGCGTGCGCGTCTGCGCTCGCGAGCTGCGTTGCGAAGAGCAGCTCGACGACCTGTCGGCGCTGCTGGCCGAGGGCGGCGGCGCGGCGGTCCAGCGCCGCGCCTGCCGAGGCTGCGACGGGCAGGGCATCGACGGCGTGCTCGAGGCGCTCGTCGCGCGCGCCGAGCCGGTCGGCGGGGACTACGACTCGACCGATCCGATGCTCTCCGCCGGGTAGCGATCCCGGCGACTGCCCCGAGCGGCATGGCGCCGCAGCACGAGCTCGATCGCGATCGCCTGAGCGAGCACGAGCACGACGAGCGATCCGCCCAGGAGAACCCAGAGCGCATCCGGGTAGAGGTTGCGCACGGTGCCCAGCGGCGGCAGCTTCCAGGTCTCGGCTGTGAAGAACAGCTCGTGGAAGCCGTCGAAGAAGGCATCGAAGCCGACCAGCATGACCCCGCCGACGACGGCGAACAGCGCGACCGTCGTTCGCGCGCCGGCCATCAGGCCGCGGCGCACGAGCGAGCGGTCGCCGATCAGCACCGCCGACAGCGAGATCACGCCGATGCCGGCCACGCCGGCGAGGAGGAACAGCAGCACGAGCGTGCGCACGTCCTGGAAGTGCCTCACCTCCTCGCGAGTGAACGCGCGTCGGCCGTCGTCGCGTCTGGCCGCGCGCATCTGCGCGATGCCATCGTGCTGCCACGGTTGAACTGCGCGTATGCCGACCGCGGCCAGGCGCGAGCGCTCGTCGTCGTCGAGCGCGATCCGCGGCTCGGGGAAGCCGGGCAGCGCATAGGCCGCCGCGGTCGTCGACGGATGGGCCAGGACGAGCAGCGACGTGGCGATCAGAGCGGGCGGGACGGCCAGCGCGAGGGCGACGACGATTGCGCGGCGAACGAAGGTCATTCGGCTCTCAGGCCTCGGCCGCCGGCGTGATGCTCACCGCCGACCCCTCGGCCAGCGTGACATGCGACGGCTCGGACTCGGAGAGAAACGCCCACCGCGGGCCGTACAGCGCGCCGAAGTCGACCTCGACGTCCAGCGAGCGGACCTCGTGCAGCGCCCAGACCGGGTGGTCGACCTCGTAGGAGCGCGCGGCACCGTCACGGCCGCGGCCGACGCCGAGGTCGTGGTGCGTGAGCCAGTAGCCGGCGGAGTCCTCCGCGGGCACGACGGGCGTGGGATCCGCCCACGCCTCCAGCCGGTTGCGCAGGCCTCGGCCGAAACGGTGGCGCACCCCGATCAGGCCGTCGTCGCAGGCGAGCAGGTCGTCTCGCATGCGGATCGTCCGGTAGGGCTCGTTGTACGTCAGCTTCGCGATCACCGAGATCGCCGGGCGCGAGACGAACTCGCGGATGAAGACGACGGCGCGGCGCCCGTGCAGGCGCACGTAGAAGCGCAGGTTGATCTCGCCGAAGTTCACGTGTAGCGGGATCGGCACGCCGCGCAGCCGCGTCCGGCGGAAGTGAAAGGCGACGATGCTGACGCGCGGGGAGCCTTCGAGCGTGTCGATCTGCGCACCGCGCGGCAGGTGCGGCTCGAGCAGCGCCTCGTCGACGGGGTACGTGACGCCCAGGACGTGCAGCCACTGCGCGGTGAGGAAGGCGCCGCGCGGCGTCACGCGGTGCCGATCCACCGATCTGATTCCAACGTCGCGCCCGCCCGCGCGAGATCGCCGACGGCCGGCGTCGTCGCGGCCAGCGTCGCCACCTCGATGTCGGCGAGGCGCTCGATCGTGGCGCGATTGGAGCGCTGCATGACCGTCGGCTCCCTTGGCCACGGCGTGAGGACGACCGCGCGCACGTCGAGCCCGGCGGCGCGCGCGACCTCGATCGTCAGCAGCGAGTGGTTGATCGTCCCCAGCCCCGGCCGCGCGGCGATGACGAGCGGCAGGCCCAGCGCGACGGCGAGCTCGCGCACCGTGAAGTCGCCGAACGGAACGAGCAGCCCACCGACGCCCTCGGCGATGAGGAGCTCCGCGCCGGCCGCCGCCGCGCGCGCAGCGCGCACCAACGTCTCGAGGTCGAGCATCATCCCGGCCAGCTCGGCCGCGAGGTGAGGCGAGACGGCAGGACCGAACGTCGCGGTCGTCACATCGCAGGCATTCCCGCCGACGGCGCCGGCAAGCAGCTCGTGGTCGGGCGGCCAGCCGCCCGCGGCCGGCTCGTCGACGCCCGTCACG
>DASYVZ010000265.1:0-5459 GCA_035936515.1 Solirubrobacteraceae bacterium
GCCACCACGTGAGCGCATGTACAGGAACGCGGCGGCGGCGATGATGGCGAGGACGATGAGGACGAGAAGGATCTCCATGAGCAGTGACTACCCGAGCGCCCCCAACGCCGAACCCGGCTGGACGAATGGTTGGGCGCGCGAGCCGCGCGCACCGCGACCTAGAATCGGCGCGATGAGCGACCGCGAGCCGATGACCCGCACATATCGCTGCGCGCTGGGCATCTGCAGTCCGATCGTGCGCCGCTGGGGCCGGCTCGACGTCGAGGGCGTCGAGCACATCCCCGCCAAGGGCCCGCTGCTGATCGTCGGCAACCACGACTCCTATTGGGATCCCGTCGTGGTGGGGCTGGCCGCGATCGAGCGCCGCCAGATCCGCGCGCTGGCGAAGTCGTCGCTGTGGAAGGTCAAGGGCCTCGACAAGGTCCTCGACGGCATGCGTCAGATCCCGATCGCGCGCGGCTCCGCTGACGCCGGTGCGCTGGACGCGGCGATCGCCGAGCTGCGCGCGGGCAGCTGCATCGGGATCTTCCCGGAGGGGACCCGCAGCCTCGGCCGCACGCTGCGCCCGCGCAGCGGCATGGGGCGGCTGGTCGCCGCGGTTCCCGAGGCGGCGATCGTGCCGGTCGCCGTGGTCGGGTCGACTGACATCGCGCGCTTTCCGACGCGGCCGCGGCTGCACGTGCGGTTCCTGCCGCCGGCTGACAGCCTGCGCGAAGGCGAGTCGCCCGCCGAGTTCGCCGTGCGCATCATGCAGGAGATCCGCCAGATCGCCCCGATCGTGCCGGCCGGACGACGCAAGAAGCTCACCCCCGCGCCCGTCGAGTGATTTCTCGCCGCGCGGCCTGGTGACGAGCTAGTCTGCGCGCTCTGGTGCCAGACCCCCTCCTCACGCCGGCGATCGACAAGGTCGCGTCGGGCCGGCACCTCAGCGCAGACGAGGCGGCCGAGGTGCTCGAGGTGATCATGGCCGGCGACGCCTCCGACGCGCAGATCGCGGGCCTGCTGATCGGGCTGCGCACGAAGGGCGAGACGGTCGAGGAGATCGCGGGGCTGGCGCGCACGATGCGCTCGCTCGCCGCGCCCGTCGCGACGGCGCGACAGGAACTCGTCGACACGGCCGGCACGGGCGGCGGTCGGCCGACGTTCAACGTCTCGACGACGGCGGCGCTGATCGCCGCCGGCGCCGGCTGCGCGGTCGCCAAGCACGGCAACCGCTCCGCGACGAGCCGCTCGGGCTCGGCTGACGTGCTCGAGGCGCTGGGTGTGCGGATCGACCTCGGGCCCGAAGACGTCGGCACGTGCATCGACGAGCTCGGCTTCGGCTTCATGTTCGCGCCGCGCCATCACCAGGCCACGCGCTTCGTCATCCCGGTGCGCAAGGAGCTCGCGGTGCGGACGATCTTCAACTTCCTGGGGCCACTGACGAATCCGGCCGGCGCCCGGCGCCAGGTCATCGGCGTCTCGGACCCTGCGTTCGTGGAGGTCATCGCGGGCGCCCTGGCGCTGCTCGGCGCCGACCGCGCGCTGGTCGTGTCCTCGCACGACGCGCTCGACGAGATGAGCATCTCGGCCCCCACCGCCGTCGTCGAAATCGACGGCCCCGACCTGAAGGCCTACACCGTGAGCCCCGAGGACTGCGGGCTGGCGACGAGCCCTGACGCGCACGCCACGCGAGGCGGATCGCCGCAGGAGAACGCGGACACGACACGGGCGATCCTCGCGGGCGAGGGCGGGCCCCGCCGCGACCTCGCCGTGCTCAACGCCGGCGCCGCGATCTACGCCGCCGGCCGCGCCGACGACCTCGCCGCAGGCGTCGCCGCCGCGCAGGCCGCGATCGACGACGGCGCGGCGACGCGTACGCTCGACGCGCTTGTCGCGCGTACGCAACAGCTCGCCGGGGAATCCGCACCGGCATGAACGTGCTCGACCGGATCGTCGCGTCGACCCGCGAGGACGTTCGCCGGCGGCGCGAGGAGGTGCCCTTATCGCGGCTCGAGTCCGAGCTGGCCGGGCGTGGCGACGACCGCCCGTTCTCCGAGGCGCTGACGCTGCCCGGCGTCGCGGTGATCGCCGAGCACAAGCGCCGGTCGCCATCCGCCGGAACGATCCGTGAGGGCGCGACGGTCTCCGACGTCGTCCTCGCCTACGAACGCGGCGGCGCCGCGGCGATCTCGATCCTGACCGAGGGCAGGCACTTCGGCGGCTCGTTGGACGACCTGCGCGAGGGCCGCGCGGCATCCGCGCTGCCGATCCTGCGCAAGGACTTCATCGTCGACCCGTACCAGCTCTACGAGTCGGCCGCCGCGGGCGCGGACGCGATCCTGCTGATCGTCGCGGCGCTCGAGCCGCGCGTGCTCGGCGCGCTGTACGGCGAGGCGCGGGCGCTGGACCTCGACGTGCTCGTCGAGGTGCACGACGAGGGCGAGCTCGAGTGCGCGCTGGAGCAGCTCGACGCCGACGTGATCGGCATCAACAACCGCAACCTGTCGGACTTCAGCGTCGACGTCGAGCGGACCTTCGAGCTGCTCGCCCACATCCCGGCTGGCAAGACGGTCGTCTCGGAGTCGGGCTTTCACTCGCGCGAGCAACTCGACGCGCTCGAGCGCGTCGGCGTCGACGGCGTCCTCGTCGGAGAGTCGCTCATGCGCGCCGACGATCCCGGCGCCGCCCTGCGCGCGCTGACGGGTGCAGACGAAACCGGCGAACTCGCGCTGTAGCCGACTCGGGCGGCTCTACAGTTGAGCGTCATGGCGACGCGCATCAAGCACTGCGGCATCACGAGCCTCGACGACGCACACCGCGCCGCCGAGGCGGGGGCCTGGGCGCTGGGGATGATCTTCTGGGATGGCTCGGCGCGCCGCTGCGAGCTCGACGAGGCGCAGCGCATCGGGAGCGCGCTGCGGCGCACGCTGAATCTCGTGGGCGTGTTCGTCAACGCGCGCCTGGAGGAGATCGACCTCGTCGTTCAGATGGCGGGGCTCTCGCACGTGCAGCTGCACGGCGACGAGGGGCCCGCGTTCTGCAGCGAGGTGGCGCGCCGCACGGGGGCGAAGGTCATGAAGGCCGTCCGGGTGCAGTCGCGCGCGACGTTGCAGGCGGCGGGCGCCTTCCACACCGACTTCCTGCTGCTCGACGCGCACGTCGAGGGGGTTCCCGGCGGCACGGGCCGGACGATCGATTGGGAGCTCGTGCGCGGCGCCAAGCTCGTGGCTCCGATCATCCTCAGCGGCGGCCTGACGGCGGCCAACGTCGCGGCCGCGATCGCCGCGACCGAGCCGTTCGCGGTGGATGTGGCCAGCGGCACCGAGTCGGCGCCGGGGGTCAAGGATCCTGCGAAGCTGCGAGCCTTCCACGCGGCGGTGCGCGCGATGGACGTGGAGGCGCCAGGCGCCGAGGACGCGGCGGCGAGCGCGAGCGCCGGCGCGTAGGGGACGCGGCGAGCCCTCCGCCCTCGGCGGTTGCGCAGCCCGGCACCGCGACGGCCGCCGCCCGCGCCTAGGATCATTGTTATGAGCGAACGCGCGCCCCTGATGGAGTCCGGTGTCGAGCACCGCTTCGGCCCCTACGGCGGACAGTACGTCCCCGAGACGCTGCTGCCGGCGCTCGGCGAGCTGGAAGGCGCGTGGGTTGCGGCGCGCGAGGACGTCGCCTACGTCGCCGAGCTCGACGGCCTGCTGCGCGACTTCGCCGGCCGCCCGACGCCGCTGTACCTCGCCGAGCGGTTGTCCGAGCTGGCGGGTCGTGAGCTGTGGCTCAAGCGCGAAGACCTCATGCACACCGGCTCGCACAAGCTCAACAACGCGCTCGGGCAGGCGCTGCTGGCCAGGCGCATGGGCAAGCAGCGGATCATTGCGGAGACCGGCGCCGGCCAGCACGGCGTCGCCACCGCGACCGCCTGCGCGCTGCTGGGCCTGGAGTGCATCATCTACATGGGGGCCGAGGACATTCGCCGCCAGGCGCCCAACGTCCAGCGGATGAAGCTGCTCGGCGCCGACGTCGTCAGCGTCGACGCCGGCGCGCGCACGCTGAAGGAGGCCGTCAGCGAGGCGATCCGTGACTGGGTCTCGTCGGTCGCCACGACGCACTACATCATCGGGTCCGCCGTCGGCCCGGCGCCGTATCCGGCGATCGTGCGCGACCTGCAGCGCGTGATCGGCGACGAGGCGCGCCGCGAGCTGCTCGCGCGCGCCGGGCGACTGCCGGACCGCGTCATCGCCTGCGTCGGGGGTGGCTCGAACTCGATCGGGATCTTCGCGCCGTTCGTAAACGACGCGGCCGTCGCCCTGATCGGCGTCGAGGCGGCGGGGGAGGGGCTCGAAAGCGGCCGGCACGGCGCACCGCTGACGGCCGGCGGTCGCGCCGGTGTGCTGCACGGCTCGCTCTCGGCAGTGATGCAGGACGTCGACGGGCAGGTCACCGAGGCGCATTCGATCTCCGCCGGGCTCGACTATCCCGGCTCCGGACCCGAGCACGCCTACCTGCGCGACTCCGGCCGCGCACGCTACCTCGCGGTGGAGGACGCCGACGCGCTGTGCGCCTTCCGTGAGGTGACCCGGCTGGAGGGGATCATCCCGGCGCTCGAGACCTCGCACGCGCTGTACTACGCGATCCACGAGGACGGGCTCGGCTCGACACTCGACCTCGTGTGCCTGTCGGGCCGCGGCGACAAGGACCTCGCCGAGGTCATCGCCCAGGGCGATGCGCCGTAGCCGGCGGGGCAGCTCGCGGCATGGGTAAGCCCGCCCGCGATCGCGTCCCGGCGGTGGCGCAGACCGGGGAGGACCGCATCGGCGCAGCCTTCGCGCTGCGTCGCGGGCGAGCGGCGCTGATGCCGTACCTGATGGGCGGGTTTCCCGACATGGCCACCTCCCGCGCGATCGGCGAGGCGTACGCCGCCAACGGCGCCGACCTGATCGAGCTCGGGGTGCCGTACTCCGACCCGCTCGCCGACGGGCCGACGATCCAGGCGGCGGGCACGGCGGCGCTGCGTGCCGGCGCGACGATCGGGGGCGTGCTCGAGGTCGGCGAGGCGCTTGCGCGCCGCGTTCCGGTCGTTCTCATGTGCTACGTCAACCTCGTGCTCGCGCCCGGCGCCGATGCGTTCGTGCAGCGGCTGCGGGAGGCTGGAATCAGCGGCCTCATCGTGCCCGACCTGCCGATGGGCGAGGAGCCCGCCGTCACGGAGGCCTGCGCGGAGCACCGCGTCGCGCTCGTGCCGCTCGTGGCGCCGACGACGACCGACGAACGCCTCGCGCTGATCGGGGCGCAGGCACAGGGCTTTCTCTACACCGTCTCCGTGAGCGGGACGACGGGCGAGCGCGGCAGTCGCGCGCGGGCCTTCGGCGAGCTGCTCGGGCGCGTCAAGCGCCACACCGCAGTGCCGGTCGCCCTCGGCTTCGGCATCGCGACGCCCGAGCACGCAGCCGAGGCGGCGGGCGCCGGCGCCGACGGCGTGATCG
>DASYVZ010000266.1:0-7398 GCA_035936515.1 Solirubrobacteraceae bacterium
TGATCACCGGCGCGATCGCCACGGGCTGCTCGTAGTTCGTCAGGTGGCTGCCGTCGTGGCGGTGGTCGGAGTCGAAGATGCTCACGCGCTCGCCCGCGGCGCGCGCCTGAAGACCGAGCGCGCCCGCTTCGAGCTGTGGGCGCGGCGCCTGGACGCCCGCCTGCGCCGCGCCGGCGGCCGCCTGGACCTGCAGGCGCCCCACGGCGCGCACTTCTACGAGCTGCCCGACGTCGAGATCCACCCATACGGCGGCAAGGCGGGGACGCTCACCATCCGCCTCGGCGAGCACGTGCAGCTCGGCCGTCGCCAGATCCTCGACGTGTGGGCCGCCGCCGACAACACGTTGCACCTCGGCGACCGCGTCACCTTTCGCGCCGGCACCCGGATCCAGCTGCGCGGCGGCACGGTGCGCATCGGCAGCGACAGCACGATCCGCGACTACTGCCTGCTCGACGCGATGCACGGCGGCGAGATCGCCCTCGGCGAACGCGTGCAGTTCGGCGCGCAGGTGGCGCTGCACGCGCTCGAGCGCGTGCAGATGGGCGACGACTCCGCGGCGGGGGAGCGCGTCAGCATCTTCGACTCCGACCACCGCCACGACGGCAGCCACGTGACGAACTACGAGCAGCCGGTCGCGATCGCGCCGGTGATCATCGGCATGAACACGTTCCTCGGGGCCAACTCGCTGCTGCTGCGCGGCGTGCGGATCGGCCACAACGCCATGCTCGGCGGCTCATCGCTCGTGCGCGGCGGCGACTATCGCGGCGGCTTTCTCTACGCCGGTTCGCCCGCGCGCGAGATCCGCCCGCTCGCGCCGGACCTGGGCGCGCGTCCGGCGCAGAGAAGCTGACGCTCCGGCGCCGCCGGCGCCCGCAGCGGCGCGACATCGCGTCGCACGCCCCGATCGGCGAGGATGTGCGCGTGGCGCTCACGGATCGCGCTGTCGGCAGGGAGACCCTGCGGCGGTTGAGCTTCCTGTCGCAGGACGGGATGGTGCTCTCGGCGACCCTGCGCGGGCTCGACGCCGTCGGCCTGCTCGAGCCCTCCCTCGCACGCGAGGCCACGGTGGCCCAGCTGCGCCCCGGCCTGACGAAGATCGCCTTCGGCCAGCTGCGCGTCGGCCTGCGCACCCTCGCCCAGGCGGGCTGGCTGCAGGACGCTCCGGCGCTCGCCGCGGAGCGCACGACGATGCGCTGGACCGACGCCGGCCGCGCGGTCGCGCCCCATCACGCGCACTTCATCGCGATCGGCGACCTCCTGGCTACGTTCACGGACAACGAGCCCGCGAGCTGGACGCAGCCCTGGGAGGGCGAGCGCGCGGAGCGCTTCGCCGAGCTCGTCGACGCGGCCGCCGCGCGCTGGGAGCTCGACGAGCTCGAGCCGGAGCTGCGCGAGCGGGTCACCGCGCATCTCGACGGCGCCCTCGCCTCACCCGTCCTGCTCTGGCTCGACGCCGCCGGCGGCCTCGACGGCGACGGCGCCACCGGGCCCGAGCTTCCGGGCGGTGACAGCGGCGAGCACGCCGGTCGCCTGCTGGCGACGCTCGGCTGGATCGATGCCGCCGGCGCGTGGACCGACGCGGGCCGCCACGGGCTGGAGTTCGTCGCCCACCTCGGCCTCGTCGGCTCCTACCTGCCGATGTTCGCGCGGCTGCCCGACCTCTACCGCGGTGACCTGACGGCGACGTACGCCCCCGGCCGCGACGACCCCGAAAGCGAGTGGCACATCCAGCACGAGATGCACCTGCGCGCCAGCTCGGTCGCCCATGGGCGCTATTTCGCCGACGCCGATCCGATCGTCGCCAGCATCTTCGACCGCGAGCCCGTCGCCGAGCAGCCGCGCTTCATCGTGCTGACCGGCTGCGACGACGGGCGCTGGCTCGTGCACATGGACGAGCTCGTCCGAAACACAACGCTGCGCGGCCGTCACCTCGACGAGCACCCGCTGCGGATGGTCGGCATCGACCGCAGCGACGCGGCCGTCGCGCGCGCTCAGGAGGCACTCCACAGCGCCCGGATCGAAGACGGGCTCGTCCTGCGCTGCGACACGAGCGACGCGAGCGCCGTGCGCGACGCGCTCACCGCCCACGGGCTGGCGATCGAGGACGGGCTGCACGTGCACGCCTTCGTCGACCACGAGCGCCGCTACAGCGGCGGTCACGCCCCCGACGGCGGCGCCGACAGGTCCAGCGGCGCGTACATCGCCGACGGCGGCTCGGCGCTGGCGGGCGCCGACGTCGAAGCCGATCTCAGCGCCCACCTCGCCCGCTGGGCGCCGCACGTCGCGCGCCACGGCGTCCTCGTGCTCGAGGCGCACTGCGTCTCCCCGGCCGTCACGGCGCGCCACCTCGGGGCGCTGCACAGCCTCGCCTTCGACGCCTACAACGGCTACTCGGGCCAGTATCCCGTCGAGCGGCCGGCGTTCGTGGCCGCCGCGCGCCGCGCCGGGCTGCGCCAGGCGGCGACCGGCGAGCGGCGCTACCCCACGACGCGCCCGTTCGTCGCGGTCAGCCTCAACCACATGCTCGGGGACCGCTCAGGGTCGATGATCGCCCGCGGCGACCCGGACGCGCCGCGGCGCGACACCTGGAGCCCCGCGCCCGGCACCGACCTGCGCGACGGCCGCGGATTGCACGAGCTCGTCTTCGACCACGGCGACCTGCGCCACCCGCGCCTGTGGGCGTCGGCGTCGACGAGCCAGCTCGTCACGCAGACGATGGACACGCTCGAAGAGCGCGTCGAGCGGCTGCCGCGCGGCGAGGTCCTGCGCGTGCTCGACTACGGCACCGGCACTGCATTGGCCGCGATCGAGATGCTCAAGGCCTGCCGCGAGCGCGGCTTCGAGCAGCGCCTCGCAAGGCGCGGCGTCGGCTTCGAGCTGCACCTCGTCGACATCCCGTCGAGCTGGTTCGCGCAGGGTCACGCGCTCGTGCAGGAGTCGTCGTGGACGCAGTGCCACTCGCTGATCGGCGCCGACGGACGGTTTCGCCCGCTCAGCGACGTCACCGGCGGCGTGCGGATGGACGTGGTCATCTCGAGCATGGTCTTCCACCTCATCCCGCCCAAGGCGCTCGAGCGCGTCGCGGAGTCGCTGGCCGGCATCACCGCCCCGGGCGGAAGGCTGCTGTGGAACGCGCCCGACCTCGGCATCCCGGGCCCCTACGCCGTGGCGTTTCACCATCCGAACCGGCTCGTGCGCGCACACTGGAAGAAGTTGCTGCTCGGAGACGTCGAGCCGGCGAGCCCGGTGCAGCGCGACGCGATCGCGGCCGCTCGGTTGCGCGCGCAGCGCGGTGCGCCGCTCATCGACGACGCGCGCGCCAACAAGCGCATCCTCCCGAAGCCGCACACCGGCGAGGAGGTGGGCGACGCCCTGCGCGGCCACTTCACCGGCGAGGTGACGACGCAGACGCACGAGATCGTCGTGCGCGAGACGCTCGACACGCTGCTCGTGCCGTCAAATCAGGAGGAGTACCTGCCCGAGATCGAGGACTTCGACCTGCGCTCGGCGCTCATCGAGGAGCTCATGCTCGAGGAGGTGCTGCCGGACCTGCGGGCCGGGCCGGCCGGCACGTACGGCGGCTACAACGTCCACTGGACATTCGGAGACTTCCGCCCCAACGAGACGTGATCGGACGCGGGCGGTGGCGAGAGGGGATCAGCCGCGGTCGCCGCGGGCGGTGGCCACGGCGCCGGAGTCGGCCTCGTCTCCGAGCAGCCGGTGATCGTCGTCGGGCGCGGGCACGATGCCGTCGCGCACGTCTGCCGCCAGCTGCTTGCGGGCATCCTTGCGGGCCGCCTTGTCCATCCGGCGCTCGCGCATCTTGGCCTCGCGGTTGAGCTTCGCCATCGTGGTCTTCTTCTTGCCGCTTGAGGCCATTGCGGGGCTCCCTCGTTGTGAGATGTGAGCCGTCGATGGCGCGCCGATCGGGCGGGCTCGCGGACGGTCCCGAGATTGCGGGACGCGCGACTCGCCGTCCAGTCTAGCCAGCGCACAAGTCAGGACGGCAGTCGCCGCCAGGTCGCCATAGCCCCGACTGCCGCCGCCGGCTGCGGGGTACGGACGGCCCGATGGGTTTCGGTGGCCGCGTGGCCTTCGTCCTCGGAGGCGGCGGCGGTCCGTTGGGCGCCCACGAGGTGGGCATGCTGCGCGCGCTGACCGAGCGCGCGATCGTGCCGGACCTCGTGCTCGGCACATCGGTCGGGGCGATCAACGGCGTGGCGATCGCCGCGGACCCGACACCGCACGGGGCCGAGCGGCTCGTCGCGGCCTGGTCGGACATCGACCGCAGCCGGATCTTCGACGGCTCCGTGGTCCGGCGCCTGGCGACGCTCGCGCGCACCCGCACGCACCTGCACAACAACGGGTCGCTGCGCATGCTGCTCAGCGAGCTGCTCCCGGTCGGCCGGATCGAGGATCTCGCGGTGCCGTTCCAGTGCGTGGCGGCGAGCATCGAGCGCGCCAGCGAGCACTGGTTCGCCGACGGACCGATCGTCGACGCCGTACTCGCCTCGGCCGCCGTCCCCGGCTTGCTGCCGCCGGTGCAGATCGACGGCGAGCACTTCCTCGACGGCGGCATCGTCAACAGCATCCCGCTGAGCCGCGCGATCGCCCTCGGCGCCGAGCAGATCTTCGTGCTGCACGTCGGGCGCCTCGACCGCCCGCTGGAGCCGCCGCGCTCGCCGTGGGAGGTCGCGCTCGTCGCATTCGAGATCGCGCGCCGTCATCGCTTCGTCGGCGACATCGCCACGGTTCCCGCCCACGTCGACGTGCACGTCCTGCTGACGGGGCAGCGCGACCCGCCGCGCTACACCGATCGCTCGCAGTTTCGCTATCGCAGCATGCCGGACGTCCGCGAGCGCATCGCCCGCGCGCACGCGGCGTCGGCGGAGTACCTCGCAGAGCACGCCCTCGGCAGCGGCTAGCGCCTGTGCCGAAGATCGCCCGCCGCCTGGTCGTCGCGCCGCTCATCCTCCTCGTGGAGATCGTGCTCGTCGTGCTCTCGCCACTGCTCGGCCTCATCGCGATCCTGATGGCGCCACTGGCCGGCGGCACCCGCGCGCTGCGCGCCCTGGCGATCGCCGTCGACTACGCCCTCCGCCACCTGGCCTGCACGTTCGCGTGCGGGGGGCTCTGGCTCGCGGGCGGCTTCGGCCGCAACGTCACCTCGCCGGGGATGCAGCGCGCGCACTACGCCGTCCTGCGCTGGTTCGTCTCCGGCCTGTATCGGACGATGACCCGGGTCGCGCGCGTCGACGTGCGCATCACCGGGCCGCAGGCCGCCGAGCGAGCGCTGTCGGCGCGGCGGACGCCCGTCGTCGTGCTCAGCCGCCACGCCGGCGAGGGCGACTCGCTGCTCGTCCTGCACGCGCTGCTGTGCCGCTACGACCGCAACCCGCGCATCGTCCTGCACGAGGCACTGCGACTCGACCCGCTCATCGACATGCTCGGCCACCGCCTGCCCAACCGCTTCGTCGACCCGCGCGGCGGCGACACCGAGCGTGAGATCGCCACGATGGCCAGCGACCTCGGCGACGCCGACGCGCTGCTCATCTTCCCCGAGGGCGGCAACTTCTCGGCCCGCCGGCGACAGCGGGGCATCGAGCGCCTCGAGCGGGCAGGGCACGCGGAGGAGGCCGCGTGGGCGCGGGAGATGCGCCACGTCGCGGCGCCGCGGCCGGGCGGGGCGCTCGCGGCGATCGAGGCCGCACCGCGCGCCGACGTGATCTTCCTCGGCCACGTCGGCGTGCCGACCGGACTGCGCGACGCCTGGGGTCAGCTCGCCACGACGCAGGACATCCAGATGCGGCTGTGGGTCGCATGCGCCAACGACGTGCCCACCGGCCATGACGACCAGATCGACTGGCTGTTCGGCTGGTGGCGGACGATCGACGCGTGGGTTGACGAGCACCAGGCGCCGGGCGGGCGCGCGCCCGAGGCCGAGGTCAGACGTCGCGGGTGAACGTGCCGCCGTCCCGCATCGGACGGTAGACCTGCTTGAAGTCGAAGGCGTAGTTGAAGTCGTCCTTCTCGGCGTCCTGCCCGCCATCGATATCGACGTTGTGCACGATCACGAGCTCCTCGTTGACGTGCGAAGCCTGGATGAGGCAGATCCCCGACGGGGCCCAGATGCCCGAACCGCCCCAGAACGAGACACCCGACACCGCGTGGCTGCCGACGGCGTTGCACGCGATCGTCCAGACCTGGTTCGTGGCCGACGAGGAGGCCATCACGGAGTTCCACAGCTCGCCGTAGTAGTGATCGGTGCGCACGTTCATGGCGGAGTAGTCACGACGGCCCGCCGCCCGCCAGGACGCGATCTGCACGATGGCATCCACCTTCTCCACCATCGAGTACTCGCGCAGCAACTCGCTGAAGAGGTAGTCGTAACAGGTGGTGAAGCCGAGCCGGCCGTGGCGGGTCTGCAGCACGAGCCGGTCGTCGCGGCCGCTCTCGGTGTAGTCCTTCTCGATCCCCGGGATGAAGACCTTGTCGTACGAGTTCTCGTCGGCGAGGTAGTCGTCGTGGCGCCCGACGACGAACGTGCGGTTCAGAAAGCAGTCGTGCTTTCTGCCGGGGGTGAGGGCGTTGAGCACGATCGCCTCGAGCCCGTCGCCGATGAGCGGTTGCAGCTCGCGCTCGATCCAGTCGGCGTGGTCGTCGGCCAGCGCGGCGTTCATATGAACCAGGACGTCCTCGCGCTCGTCCCAGAAGTACCCCGTCAGGCAGAACTCGGGGAAGACCGCGATGTTCACGCCGCGTTCCTTGAAGATGCTCAGCGCGCGCAGGATCTTGTCCTTGTTGGCCTCGACGTCCGGCACCTCGGCGCGGATGTTGGCCAGCCCGACCGAGAGCTTGGACTCGTCGTCGCCGTAGCTGCGCTCCGCGATCAGGAACTCGTCGATCGTCGCCATCGGCTGTAGCTTGTCACTGCGTGACAAGCGTCGCATCGAGCCTCCGGAGCACCGGCCCGATCGGCTCGAAGCACATGCTCTGAAACGGCCCGAAGACGAGCACGGCGATGCCGACGGCGCGCACTGTGCCGTCGGCGCGGGGCGCGGTGTACACCGGCGAGCCGCTGTCGCCCCCGGCCGCCGAGATCGTCGTGCAGGGGATGCCGCCCGTGCCGGGATAGGAGCGGATGATGCGGCCGCACTGGTCGATGCCGCTCGAGCGGCCCGTGAGGCAGACCTGGCGGCCGAGCTGCGGGCGTGCGCTGCCGGCGACGAACAACGGCGGGGCCAGGATCCCGCGGTCGACGACGGGCGTCGCCGAGCGGCCGGGCCCAGACGGCGCCGGCAGCACGAGCGCATCGCGGCCGCGCCGCTTGCGCCAGAGGTTGCGTCGCACGCCGCCGACGACGAGCCCGACCCGCCGCGTCTCCCGCAGCGCGCCGTT
>DASYVZ010000267.1:0-7364 GCA_035936515.1 Solirubrobacteraceae bacterium
GGATCGCGGCCTGCGACGTGCTCTGTCAGCCGTCGCTCGCGGAGCCCTTCGGCCAGGCGGCGCTCGAGGGGATGGCGATGGAGCGCAGCGTGGTGGCAACGACGGAAGGCGGGCCGCCGGAGTTCGTGACGCCCGCGGCCGGGGTGCTCGTCTCACCCGGTGATGCGGAGGCGCTGACGGACGCGCTGGCGCAGGCCGCGATGCTGCCGTCGCCGAATCCGGCCGCACGGGCGGCCGCCGCCGAGCACGACGTCCGGCGTCAGGCGGAGCGGATGGTCGCCGTGCTCGAGCGGGCAGTGCAGGGCGGGCGGGCGCGCGGACGCCGCTGACCCGCCGCGAGGTGCTGCTCAGTCGCCTTCGATGAGTTCGACGCGGCGCGCGTGGCGACCGCCCTCGAACTCGCCCTCGATGAACGCCTGCACGATCGCGTCGGCGGTGGGACGGTCGACGCGGCGTCCTGACAGCGTCACGACGTTCACGTCGTTGTGCGCGCGCGAGAGCTGCGCCTCCTCGGGATCGTGCGCGTTGACCGCGCGCACACCCGGCACCTTGTTGGCGACGATCGAGACGCCGACCCCGGAGCCGCACACGAGCACCCCGCGTTCGGCGTCGCCGTCGGCGACGAGCTGCGCCGCGGGTCGTGCGTAGGTCGGGTAGTCGGTCGAGTCGTCGGTCTCGGGGCCGACGTCGACGACATCGTGGCCGGCGCTCTGAAGCTGCGCCTTGACGTGCTCCTTGAGCTCGAACCCTGCATGGTCTGAAGCGATTGCGATGCGCATGGCTGCCATGGTATTGCGCGGATGGCCGAAGTCCGCACCGCCCACACCGCTTACCTCGAGCCGTCGGTGCTGCGCGACGCGCGGGGCCTGCTCGACGACGTGTTCGCGGGCGAGATGACCGACGCCGACTGGGAGCACGCCCTCGGCGGCATCCACGCGCTGGCGTGGGAGGACGGCGCGCTCATCGGCCACGCCGCCGTGGTCCAGCGGCGGCTGTGGTCGGACGGGCGCGTGCTGCGGACGGGGTACGTCGAGGGCGTCGGCGTCCGCGCCGACCGCCGCGGACGCGGTGTCGGCGCCGCGCTGATGGACGAGCTGGAGAAGGTCATCCGCGGGGCGTACGAGCTCGGCGCGCTCGGCACGACCGAGCTCGCGCGCGGCTTCTACGAGGGCCGCGGCTGGCAGCTGTGGCAGGGGCCGTCGTCGGCGCTGACGCCGCGCGGGATCGAGCGGACGCCGGGCGACGACGGCGCGATCTACGTGCTGGCGCTGTCCGTGGAGCTTGACCTGACCGGCGAGATCGCGTGCGACTGGCGCGCCGGGGACGTCTGGTAGCGCACTGGCGTCATTCGTCGGCTGAGCACCGTCACCGCCTCCGTCAGCGACGAGCTCTCGATCCCGTACACCGGCTACGAGCCACGCCGCATCCGCGGCGGCAGCTCGCCAAAGCCGTCAGCGCATAAGGGGCTACGGCGCCGATGCGAGCGCGGCGGCGATCGCGTCGCGTTCGACCGCCCCATCGCGCAGGAGCGACCACGTGCCGTGACTTCCGTAGGAGCGCAGGTCGACGACCGTCGACGGCGTGCCCGGCAGCGGCCCGGCGTCGACGACGAGGTCAGCGCCGGCGCGGATCGCCTCGTCGACCTCGTCGAGCGAGCGCGGGTCGGCGCCGCCGGAGCGGTTGGCGCTCGACTGCATCACGGCCACGCTCACATCCGCGAGCACCCCCGGCGCCGGCACGCGCAGGCCGAGCGTCCAGGGGTCGTGGCCGCAGGCCAGCGGGTAACGGGCGAGCGGGTTGGGCAGCAGGAGCGTGACGGCGCCGGGCAGCAGCGCTTCGATCGCGCTGCGGGTGCGCGGGCCCAGCTCGGGCAGCGCGTCCAGCGCCCGCTCGAGCGAGAAGAACATGACGGCCGCCGGCTTGTCGGCGGGCCGCCCCTTCAGCGCGTAGAGGCGCGCGATCGCCGCGCGCGACGTCGGGTCACAGCCCAGGCCGTAGACCGTGTCCGCGGGGAAGACGGCGACGCCGCCCGCGGCGACACAGTTCTCGAACTGGCTCGTCATCGCGTGCCGACGACGATACGCTCGATCCCCGCCAGGTCGCGCCGCGCGTGCACGTCGTCGAACCCCGCGTCGCGCATGAGCTGTGTGACCGCCACGGCCTGACCCTCCCCCAGCTCGATCGCCAGCAGCCGCGCGCCTGCGTCCGCGGCCGCCGGCACGAGGCGGCGGATGACGTCGAGCCCGTCGGCGCCGGCGAACAGCGCGGCGGGCGGCTCGTGACGAACGATCTCCGGTGCGAGCGTCGCGCGCTCGCCCTCTGCGACGTAGGGCGGGTTGGAGAGCACGGCCTGCACCTGGCCCACACCCGCCAGCAGGTCGCCGGCGAAGAAGCTCACGGCGCCGTCAAGCCCGAGCCGCGCCGCGTTGGCGCGAGCGACGTCCAGCGCGTCGGCGCTCGAGTCCGTCGCGAGCACCTCGAGATCTGGGCGCTCGTGCGCCAGCGCGAGCGCGACGGCGCCGCTGCCGGTCCCCACGTCGACGACCCGCGCGCCGTCTGGCAGCCGCTCGACGCCCACCTCGACGAGCAGCTCCGTCTCCGGCCGCGGCACGAGCACGCGCCCGTCGACGGCGAGCTCGAGGTGGCGAAAGCCGCGCCGGCCGGTGATGTAGGCGATGGGCTCACGGCCGGCCGAGCGCCGGCGCACCGCATCTTGGAAGGCGCGCACCGCGCGCCCCTTCACCTCGCGCCCGGGGTGGGTGAAGAGCGCGGTGCGGTCGACGCCGAGCGCGTCGGCCAAGAGCACCTCTGCGTCCAGCCGCGGCGTGTCAGAGCCCGCGGCCGCGATTGCGATGACGGCTGAATCGAGCGCCTCCCGGACCGAGGCCCCGCCGAACGCGTTCACGGCCGTCGCTCCTACGCCGTGGCCTGGAGCTCCAGGACGCGCCGCTTCTCGTCGTTCTGGAGCGCCTCCGTGAACTCGTCCAGCGCGCCCTCGAGGACCTCGTCGAGGTTGTGCACGAGCAGGTTGATGCGGTGGTCCTTCACACGCCGCTCGCCGTAGTTGTACGTGCGGATCTTCTCGGCTCGCTCGCCGGTGCCGACCTGTGAGCGGCGGTCGGCAGCGAGCTCGGCCTGCTGCTCGGCGAGGGCGGCATCGTACAGCCGCGCGCGCAGCACGCGCATCGCGCGCTCGCGGTTCTGAAGCTGGGACTTCTCGTCCTGCATCGAGACGACGATCCCGCTCGGCTTGTGCGTGATCCGTACGGCGGAGTCGGTCGTGTTGACCGACTGGCCGCCGGGGCCCGAGGAACGGTAGACGTCGATCTGCAGGTCGTTGGGATCGATGGCGACATCGACGTCCTCGACCTCGGGCAGCACGGCTACGGTCGCCGTCGACGTGTGGATCCGGCCCTGCGACTCCGTTGCCGGCACGCGCTGGACGCGGTGCGTGCCGCCCTCGTACTTGAAGACCGAGTAGGCGCTGTCGCCCTTGATCGCGAAGGTGTAGGCGCCCTCGGAGGACTCCAGCAGCTCGACGGTGAAGCCCCGCCGCTCGGCGTACTTCGTGAGCATGCGAAACAGGTCGCCGGCCCAGATGCTCGCCTCGTCGCCGCCGGCGCCGGCGCGGATCTCGACGATGACGTTCTTGTCGTCGTTGGGGTCGCGCTCGACCATCGCCAGGCGGATCTCCTGCTCGAGGCGCTCGATCTCACCGCGCGCCGCGTCGAGCATCTCGCGCACCTCGGGATCCTCGCCCTCCTCGAGCATCTCGCGTGCGCCCGCCTCGTCGTCCTTCGCGCGCCGCCATTCCTCGGCGAGCTTCGCCGCCGGCTCGAGCTGGCGATATGCCCGGCCGGCCGCGGCCGCGCGGTTGCGATCCTCGAAGATGTCGGGATCCGACATCGTGCGCTGGGCGTCGGCGAAGCGCACCTCGATCTGCTCGACGAGCCGCTCGATCATGGCGTCGAGGGTAGTGCAGGGGGCGGGCCGCGCCGGGCGTCTGCCGACCGAACCGGGTGATCAACCTCCGAACTCGGGCGCGGCACGTGCTCCGCCGAACTCCGGAGCGCTCGGCTGCGCACTGGGGATGCTGGAGGGGGCGCTGGAGGGGGCGCTGGAGGGTGTTCCGGCTGCTGCGGATGACTGCGTGGCGGCTGCACGCGTGAACTGCGGATCTTCCGCCTCGACCGCAGCGAACTCCGGCGCCGTGGCGCTCTTGCGGGTGGCGGGGCCGAACTCACGGGTGCCGAACCCTCGCGCTGTGCGCGGCCGCTTGGGCGGCGTCGCCTTGCGCACGGGGGACGCCGACGCGGTCGGCACCGGCACCGCCGGGCGCGGATCGCGAACGGGCTGCCGGGCGACCACCTTGGCGGGCTCGTCCTGCGCCGATCGCCTGGGCACGTCGCGCTCGACCGTCGCGTAGCCCCCACCCGCCACGGCCGCGGCGGACGCCGCTGCCGCGGCAAGCTTGCCGGCCGATGCCGCCTCGAACGCCGTCTGGGCCTTGGTGAGCGAATAGACGGCGCGTTCGTGAAAGCCCGCCGCCACCGTCTCGTACACGCGCGTGAAGAGGGTCATCAACTGCTCCTGCCCGGCGGCTGCCCCCACGAGCGGGACCGGCAGCACGGCCGCCAACGGCTGCGAGCTTCCCTGCAACGTCTTCAGGGTCGTGCGGCAGCCGGGGCAGTTGCGCAGGTGGGGGCGCAGTGCCATCAACTGGTCGCCCGATGCCTCCCCGTCGACCATCGCCGAGATGACAGGGAGCCACAGCGCGCATTCGGCGCCGGACTCGATGGTGGCGTAGCGCGACAGGAAGCTGCGGCGGCCCTCGGTCAGGCACCGGTTGACCTTCGTGTACGACCATCCGGTCAGCGCGCTGATCTCGTTGTAGCTGTGGCCCTGCGCCTTGAGCCACAGAGCGCGAAGCTCCTGCGGCTTGAGTCGCTGCAACGCCTCCGCGGCGCGACCGACGAGATCAAACGACGCCAGCCGTTCGTCGGGCGTGGGGCTCGACCGCGACTCGTACTTGTCGAAGTCGACCTCGTCGCAGGCGACGGTGCGCTGGCGCGAGCGGCGGATCGCCTGCGCCTCTCGCTTGACGACGACGTGCAGCCAGCCGGCAGCCGATTCGAGGTCGAGCCGGTCGGCGTGTGCCATGAAGATCTCGAGCGTGCGCTGGTAGGCGTCCTGGGCGTCGTCGGGACACAGCGAGAACCGGCGCGCGGTGCGCAGCAGCGAGTCGGCGTGCGCCGCGACCGTGCGCAGGATGAGATCCTCCGCCTCCGCGCCGCTCCCTCTCCTGCGCTGCCCGTCGTCCAACGCGGGCCTCCCCCCGCTCTGGGCCTCGGTCGGACCCTCTGCCCCTCCTAGGAAAGCCTATGCCGATCTTCGCCCCCCACGGGAACGGGAACGCCCGCTATTTGCGGGGTCTTCGCCTGGCGCTCGAAGCGCAGCAGGACGGCGACGGCGACGGCGACGTCGTCGATCACGTACATGCCATCGCTTACGAGCTGCTTGAGCAGCCTCACGCGGGAGTTCATCTTCATGCCTTTCCGTGGCTCACACGACCCATCGGCAGACCGATGCGCAGGCCCCGCCTCGCAGCGCGCGCGCTGGACGCACGTGCGAGCGCGTGCCGTCCGCGGCTTCTACACGCCGAGCACGTCCGCGATCGCCTCGCGCTCGGCGTCCACGACGACGGCGGAAGACCCGTACGTCGCGCGTGCGCCCCGCGCACCCCAGTTGAACAGCGCGAGGTCGAGCGCCTCGATCGGCACGTCGACGGCATCGGCGAGGATGCGCGCGCGGCGCTCGAGCAGGATCTTGTCGCCGATCCCGAACACGCGCTTCGCGGCGATCGTCGTCTCGCCCTCGCCGAACTGCAGCGACGACGGGCACAGGTCGACAAGGCCCAGCCGCCCCAGCGACACGAGCAGCTCGTAGCGCGCGTCGCGCCCGAGGCCCGGCAGCGCGAGACGCTCGAAGATGCGGTCGAAGCGCCGGCCGGGCGTCCACGCCGGCTCTCCCGCGATCGCGGCGTGCTGGCTGCCCGCGCGCCTCACCCACGCGCGGTAGGCGAGGATCGTGCGCTCGCCGGTGGCGCGATCCACAGCGCCGCGTGGGCCGCGCGCGATGTCGAGGCACGGAAGCTCGCCGGAGGCCCACGGCACGTGCGCCTCGCGGACGTTCGCGAACGGGTCCTCGACGTCGGGCAGCGGGCAGACGTAGGCGGTCAGGAACGCCAACCACAGCGCCTCCTCGACGTCCTCCAGCGACACGATGTCGGCGTACAGCGCCGGCGGGGCGGCGGCGAGTTCGGCGAGGCGCGCGGTCGCGAACGCCAGCTCGGTCGCCAAGCGCTCGGCGTCCGACGTCGCCTTGATCCCCGTCACCAGCTCCGAGCGGTAGCCGTCGTCGACGGCCTGGTGCAGGCGGCGCACGCGGACTGCGCTGCTGCGCGCCGACCGCGTGCCGCCGCGAGCGGAGCGGGTAGTAGGCGCCGCTCCCGGCTGGCGCCTGCCGGCCGGCGGTGGCTTGCCCCTGGCGGGACTGCAGATCGGGCAGTTCTGGACGAAGCGGTTGTGACGGCAGAAACTCGGTGGCATTAGGCGTTGAGTCTAGGCCGATGCGACGTATCCAGCCTTCGTGACGATCGCCGTCGTCGAGAGCTGCCCCACCGGCGTCAGCGTCGGTCGCGCGCCAGCCGCTCGATCCCGCCGAGGAACACGAGCGTCGCGAACTGCGTCGCGGCCTCCACATCGGGCGGCTCGCGCTGGATCATCGCCACGCCGATCTCGAGCGCCGCACCGACCATCGCCGCGGCCATGTACTCGGCGTCGACCTGCGGCACGATGCCGATCCTCATCGCCGCGCGCAGGTCGGCGGCGAGCTCGTCGATGCCGGCGCCGAAGATCGGCTCGTCGAACATCGCCCGGATCGTGCCGCTGTTGCGGCGCATCAGCGCGAAGGCCTCGGGATCCTCCGCGAGGAAGCCGAAGTACTCGCGGTACCCGGCGGCAACGAACTCCTCAAGCGAGCCTGCCGCGCGGCGCGCGGCCTGCACACGCGCGCGCACCGTTTGGGCGCTCTGCTCCAGAACGGCGTGGAACAGCGATTCCTTGTCGGGGAAGTAGTTGTAGAACGTGCCGCTGGCGAGGTCCGTGCGGCGGATGACGTCGCGCACCGACGTGCCGCCGTAGCCGAGCTCCGCGAAGACGGCACGCGCCGCATCGAGGATGGCCGCGCGATTGGCGGCCTTCTTCGCCGCGCGGCGCCCGCCCCTTGCCGCGGTGCCGCGATCCCGAGCGACGCTCACGCCGGCGCCGCCTCCCCCACGCGAGCGCGCGCCGGCACCGGCACCG
>DASYVZ010000268.1:0-6681 GCA_035936515.1 Solirubrobacteraceae bacterium
CTGCTCGCATTGCAGTCCAGCGACTGGGCGTTTCTCGTGAGCACGGGCCTCGCCGAGCCGTACGGCCGCGAGCGCGCGGCGCAGCATCGCGCTGCGCTGGACGCGGCGCTCGCGGCGCCCGAAGCGCACGACCCGCACGTGAGCAACCTCGCCCCGTGGGCCTCGCTTGCGGTGCTTCGCGAACCCTGAGCACGGCGGGCGGCGCACCGTCGGCGGCCGTTTTTCTTCGTCCGAGCCGAGGGTCGGCACGCGCTCCGTCCGATCGACCCGTACTATCCACCGCTGCTTTGCATAACGAGCCGAGTCCCGGGCGCCCAGTGCGGCCGGGAACGGGGGAACCAATGGGCCGGAGCACGCTCCGGCCCGGGGGCGAATCGCCACCCCGCCGCATCAGCGGCGCCGGGGGCGTAGCGCACGTCACAGCGCGAGCCCGACAGCTAACCCCGTAGGCGCCGAGACGACGAAAGAGGAGCGCCCGATGATTTCCAGCGACGACGTAGTGGCGACGGATGCCGCGGTGCCGGAGGACCGCGACGCGAAGCAGACGCTCGCCTACCGTCGCTCGCTGCGCGCATCGCGAACCCGCCGCGCCGCAGCCTCGCTGCGCCGCCGGCGCGTGTTCCGCAGCCGTGGTTCCGCGCTCGTGGCGGTGGCAGGCCTGCTGCTCGTCAGCGGCGGAGCGGTGGCGGCGCAGCAGGGTGGCCAGCGCGCCAGCGTAAGCAGCAACACGATCACGGCCGTGCAGCGGGCGCTGGACATCCCGGCGGACGGCGTCGTCGGTCCGGTCACGCGCGGCGCGGTGAAGCGGTTCCAGCGCAAGAACAAGCTGATCGTCGACGGCGTCATCGGACCGCAGACGCTCAAGGCCCTCGGCATCAAGCGCAAGCGGGCGGTCAAGGACGCCGGCGCAGCGCGCGCCGCGTCCGGCGGCAATGGCGTCCTGCAGCGGATCGCCGCCTGCGAGTCCGGCGGCGACCCGACCGCCGTCTCGGCCGGCGGGCGCTACCGCGGCAAGTACCAGTTCTCGCGCGCGACGTGGCGCTCCATGGGCGGAAAGGGCGACCCGGCGCGGGCCTCGGAGGCCGAGCAGGACCGGCGCGCCGCGAAGCTGCTGGCCCAGGCCGGCACGAGCCCGTGGCCGAACTGCGCTTGAGCGGTTGAGCCGAGCCGGGCTGATGTGCAGCCGCAGGCGGGCTACTCCCAGCGCAGCGTCCGCGGCGCCTGGCGCATCCGCAGCACCCGCACCGGCACACCCGCGGCGACAGCGTTGTCCGGCACGTCCTTCGTGACGATCGTCGAGGTCCCCAGGACGCAGTTGTTGCCCACCGTCGCGCCGCGCAGGATCGCCACCCCGTAGCCGATCCACACGTTGTGGCCGACGCGCACGTCGCGCTTGTAGATGCCCTGGTCGCGCACCGGGCGGTCGACCTCGACGACGCCGTGGTCGAAGTCGATGAGCATCACGCGGTCGGCGACGATGCACTCGCGCCCGATCGAGACGTGCTGGAAGGCGGAGATCGTGCACTCCTGCCCGAGCACCGTCTTCGCGCCGATCCGGGCCTCGCCCTCGTGGACCCGGATCTTCGAGCCGTGGCCGATCCACGACCAGCGCCCGAGGTGCAGCGTCGCGTCCTCGCCGATCTCGATCGTGACGCCCGGGCAGACGAAGCACAGCCCGTCGGTCTTCAGCCGCCCGCGCCAGCGCAGCTTCAGCCACAGCCAGCGCGCGATCAGCCGCGCGTAGTTGCGGTTGACCATGCCGTGGGAGCGCAGGAAGCGCCACAGCGTCAGCGGGCCGCCGCGCAGCGGCGGGGGCTCGCCACGGACGTTGGACGCCGCGCCGGCGGGCGCCGGACCGGCCGCACCGGTGGCCCGAGGCGGGTCGGGAACCACCGGCGTCGGCTGAACGGTGGTCACGATCAGCCCTTCGAGACGTGGAGCACGGCCTTGCCGGGCTGGACGAACACGACCTCGTTCGTCTCCGGGCTGTCGAAGACCGCCGCCCAGCCGTCGACGATGAGCGCGTGCTCGCCCGGCGCCGGCGCGGGCCACAGCAGCGCCACCTGCTCGTTGGCGAGCACGTTCTCCGTCGTCCGCCGGCCGGCGCCCAGCATCAGCAGCTTCTCACGCCACTGCACCGTGACCGATGTTGCGCGCGGGCGGCCGTCGGAACCGACGGTCACGATGTAGGGGTTCGGCCCGAAGCGCTCGAGCGCCTGCGGCAACTCGTCGAGAGGCACGTTGACCGACATGGGGCTAAGGCTACGGGTAGACCACCGGCCGCGGTCAACCCCTGCCATGATCGGGCGCGCATGGCGGTCCATCCCAACCTCGCCCAGCGCCTGCTGGCCGGCGACCGCCGGGCGCTCGCCCGCGCGATCTCGCTCGTCGAGAACGACGATCCCGCCGGCTGGGCACTCGTGCGCGAGGTCTATCCGCAGACCGGCAGGTCCGCCGTCGTCGGCGTCACGGGCGCGCCCGGCTCCGGGAAGTCGACGCTGATCGGCGGGCTCGTCAAGAACCGCCGCGCGGCGGGCCGCAGCGTCGCGGTGCTGTCGATCGACCCGACGTCGCCGTTCACGCAGGGCGCGCTGCTCGGCGACCGCATCCGCCTGACCGAGCACTTCCTCGACCCCGGCGTCTTCATCCGCTCCATGGCCAACCGCGGCGCGCTGGGTGGCCTGAGCGAGGCGTCGCTGCAGGCCGCGCTGCTGATGGACGCGGCCGGGCGCGACGACGTCTTCCTCGAGACGGTCGGCGTCGGTCAGGCCGAGGTCGACATCATCGACCACGCCGACACCGTCCTGCTCGTGCTGATGCCCGGCGGCGGCGACTCGGTCCAGGCGCTGAAGGCGGGCATCATGGAGATCCCCGACATCATCGTCGTCAACAAGGCCGATCACCCGCTGACGCAGACGATGGTGCGCGAGATCCGCGGTGTGCTGTCGCTCGCGCCGCAGGGCTCGTGGAAGGTGCCGATCCTGCAGACCGAGGCGGTCGACGGCCGCGGCATCGACGAGCTCATGGACAAGCTCATCGAGCATCGCGCCCACATCGAGCAGGAGGGAACGCTGTCCGAGCGCCGGCGCAACAACCTGCGCAGCGAGGTGCTCGCGCTCGCCACGCACCGCGTGCGGCGCGACCTCGAGCAGCGTCTCGCCAGGGGCGAGGGATTCGAGAAGCTCATCGACGAGGTCGTGGGCCGCCGCCTCGACCCGGCCAGCGCCGCTGCGGCGATCCTCGACGACGGTGATCCGTAGCGCAGGAGCGCGCTCATCGTTGCGCTCATGCCGCGGGGGACCGTAGGGTGCAGGCCATGCCCAACAGCGAGGCCACCGAGCCTCTGGTCGAGCTGCGCGACGTCCGCAAGAGCTTCGGCGACCACGTCGTGCTCGACGAGATCGACCTGGCGCTCGACGCTGGCGAGGCCGTGGTCGTCGCCGGCGTGTCGGGGTCGGGCAAGTCGACGATGCTGCGCTGCATCAACGGCCTAGAGGAGGTCGACTCCGGCGAGGTGCTGTTCGCGGGCGAGCGCGTCGACCCGCGCTCGAAGTCGATCGGGCGACTGCGCGCGGACATCGGGATGGTCTTTCAGCAGTTCAACCTCTTCCCGCACATGACGGTGCTCGAGAACATCATGCTCGCGCCGGTGAAGGTGAGGGGCGTCGAGCCGGCCGCCGCACGGGCTCGCGCGCACGAGCTGCTCGAGACGGTCGGCATCCCGGAGAAGGCCGGCGCCGCCCCGGCGGACCTGTCGGGCGGTCAGCAGCAGCGGGTCGCCATCGCCCGCGCGCTGGCGATGGACCCCAAGCTCATGCTGTTCGACGAGCCCACGTCGGCGCTGGACCCGGAGATGATCCGGGAGGTGCTCGACGTCATGCGCGACCTCGCGCGGGGCGGGATGACGATGGTCGTCGTGACGCACGAGATGGGCTTTGCGCGCGAGGTATGCGACCGGATCGTCTTCATCGACGGCGGACAGATCGTCGAGCAGGGTCCGCCGGAAGAGTTCTTTGCCGCGGCGAAGAGCCCGCGGGCACGGGAGTTCGTCGACAAGATCATCCATCACTGAGGAAAGGCAGGCACACCATGCAGAGGACGAGATGGCGTTGGCTGGCGGTTCTCGCGCTCGCGCTGGGGGCGCTGGTCGCCGGCGGCTGCGGCGACGACGAGGAGGGCGCGGGCAGCGCGGCGACGACGGCGACGACCGCGACGACCGCGACCACGCAGGCGCGCACGTTCCCCGCCGGTACGACGATGGCCAACCTCCAGAAGGAGGGCGAGATCGCGATCGGGGTGAAGTTCGACGTCCCGCCGTTCGGCTTTAAGAACCCGCAGAGCGGCGCCGTCGAGGGATTCGACGTCGACCTCGGCAGGCGGATCGCCGACGAGCTCGGGGTCGAGCCGAAGTTCATCGAGGCCGTATCGGACAACCGCATCCCGTTCCTGAAGGACGGAACGGCGGACCTGATCCTCTCGACGATGACGATCACCTCCGAGCGCGACCAGGAGATCGACTTCTCCGAGCCGTACTTCGTCGCGCGCGGGCGGGTGCTGGTCAAGGACGACTCCGACATCACGGGCGTCGACGACCTGGCCGGCAAGAAGGTCTGCACCGCGCTCGGATCGACCTACGAGGATACGCTGAAGAAGCAGGCGCCGAAGGCCGAGCTGCGCCTCGTGGACGGCTACTCGGAGTGCCTCGAGCTGATCCAGAACGGTGCCGTCGACGCGGTCTCGACCGACGACGTGATCCTCACCGGCATGATCATCCAGGACGACTCGCTCAAGCTCGTCGGCGAGCCGCTGACAACCGAGCCCTACGGCGCCGGCATCAAGGAGGGCGACGACGCCTTCCAGAAGTTCGTCAGCGACGTCGTCGAGAAGTGGAAGGAGGACGGCGGCTGGGCGGCGGCGTACCAGAAGTGGATCGGCCAGTACACCGACGAGGAGCAGGACCCGCCGACGATGACGCTCGCGGAGGCGCTGAAGCTCAACTAGCAGCGCGATGGGGGCGCTGTTCGAGGTCCTGACGGACAACTTCGACGAGCTGGCGAGTGGCCTCTGGGTCACGCTCCGGCTCGTCGGAGCGTCCTTCGCGATCGCGCTCGTCGTCGGCACGCTCGTCGCCGCGCTGCGGATCGCGCCGTCGAAGTGGCTGCAGCGCCTCGGCGGCGTCTACGTCGAGACGTTCCGCAACGTCCCGCTGCTCGTGCTGCTGTTCATCTCCTTCGCGGGGCTGCGCCGCGCGGGCGTGCCGATCACCAACTGGACCGCCGGGATCGCCTCGCTGGGCCTGTACACCGCGGCCTACGTCGCGGAGGTGCTGCGGTCCGGCGTCTTCGCCGTCAGCAAAGGACAGATCGAGGCGGCGCTGTCGCTCGGCTTCAGCTATCCGGCGACGCTGCGGCGGATCGTCCTGCCGCAGGCGTTTCGCACCGTCATCGCGCCGCTGGCCTCGATCACGATCGCGATGATCAAGAACTCGGCGATCGTCGGCGTCTCGCTGCTCGCGCTGCCCGATCTGCTCAAGGAGGCGCGGATCGTGCAGTCGCGGACGTTCGAGACCGACGAGGCCTTCTTCTGGGCGGCGGTCGGCTATCTGCTGATCACCGCGTCCGCGACGCTCGCGTTCCGGCTGCTCGAGCGCCGGTTCGCGATCCGCAGGTAGGCGCACATGGGCTACCTCTTCGATCCGGACAACTGGGAATGGCTCATCACGGGCAACAACGCGCGCTTCATCCTCGAGGGCTTCGTCGTCAACCTCCAGCTCGCGCTGATCGCGATGGTCTTCGCGCTCGCCGTCGGCCTCGCGCTCGCGCTCGCGCGGATCTCGCGCTCGCCGGCGCTGCGCTTCGCCGCCGGGACGTGGATCGACGTGTGGCGCAACCTGCCGCTGATCTTCATCATCCTCTACCTCGCGCTGGCGCTGCCGGAGTCATGGCGCGACGCCTACGAGGACAACGCGCCGGAGCTGCTCCCCGACGTCCTGCAGACCGGCCGCGTCTTCGCCGCGCTGCTGGCGCTCGTGCTCTACAACTCCGCGGTTCTCGCCGAGATCATGCGCGCCGGCATCCAATCGCTGGACCGCGGCCAGGGGGAGGCGGCGGCGGCACTCGGGCTCAGCTACCGCCAGCGCATGCGCCACGTGATCCTGCCGCAGGGGCTGCGGCGGATGGTGCCCGCGACCGTGTCCCAGCTGATCACGCTCAACAAGGACACGACGCTCGTGAGCATCATCGCGATCCAGGAGGTCATGCGCCACGGCCGGATCGTCACCGGCTTCAACTTCTTCGGCGGCGTGCAGGCGCCCGTGCTGCAGGTCTTCATCTTCATCGGGCTGCTGTTCGTCGCCACGAACCTCGCGCTCTCGCGGCTGTCGCGGCGCCTGGAGATCCGCGAGCGTGAGCGCAGCGGCACGACGGTCGAGCCGATCAGCGGCCTTGAGGACCAGGTGGTGACGGTAGAGGCGCGGTAGGCCTGGGTCAGCCGCTGAGGCGCTCGAGCCCGCGCAGCCGTGTCCGCGCCCGGCGCCATTCGAACGCGATGAGCCCGAGGAGCCCGGCGCCGACCGCCGCGATCGCGATCGTCTCGCCCGTCGAACCGGTGCCGAACCGCGGCAGCGCCGCGTCCAGCGGCCCGAGTGGCGCGCGGGAACCCGGCCCGCCCGCCCCGCCGCCC
>DASYVZ010000269.1:0-2685 GCA_035936515.1 Solirubrobacteraceae bacterium
GCTCACCGCGGCGCGCACGTTCGACGGCGAGCGCATCCGCCTCGACGTGCTGTGGGACTCCGACGCCGGCGCGGCGTTCTGCAAGCTGGCCGGCGCCGACGCGCGCAGCCGCACGTTGCCGATCGATCCGTGGATCGTCGAGCCGTTGGACGCGTTCGTGGCGAGCTTCGGAGTGGCGGTTGACGGCGCGGGCTCGCTCGTGCTCGACGCGCTGCGCGAGGAGCATGCCACGGCGCTCGCGTCGATCCGCGCCTCGCGCGCCGTGGGGGCCGCGCCGATCGAGGAGGTCGCCAGCGTGCTCGGCGGCGAGCTCGCGCCGTTCCAGTGGGCCGCAGTGCGCTACGCGCTGGACGCGCGCCGCTGCTTTCTCGCCGACGAGCAGGGGCTTGGCAAGACCGTGGAGGCGCTCGCGACGCTCGAGGCCGACGACGCGTTTCCGGCGATCGTCGTCTGCCCGGCGTCGCTGAAGCTCAACTGGCAGCGCGAGGCCGCGCACTGGCTGGCGCACCGCAGCGTCGCGCTCGTCGAGGGGCGCACGGCGGTGGCGGCGAGGGCCGACATCACGATCCTCAACTACGAGATCGTCGCCGCCCACCGCGAGCTTCTGGCCCGGCTCGGCCCGCGGGCGCTGGTCGTCGACGAGTCGCACTACGTCAAGAACCCGCAGGCCAAGCGCACGCAGGCCGTACGGCGGCTGGCGTCGTCGGTCGTCGAGGGCGGCCTGCGGCTGGCGCTGAGCGGGACCCCGGTGCTCAACCAGGCCGAGGAGCTCGTCTCGCAGCTGCGCGTCATCGGGCGCCTCGAGGACTTCGGCTCGGGGGCGCAGTTCACCCGCAAGTTTCGCGGCGAGCTATCGGAGGAGCGCCTGCACTGGCACCTGCGCCGGCGCTGCTTCGTGCGCCGCCTGAAGGTCGAGGTGCTGCCGCAGCTGCCGGCGAAGCGCCAGGTCGTCGTACCGGTCGCGCTCTCGAACGCGACGGAGTACCGGCTCGCCGAGGAGGACGTGATCGCCTGGCTGCGCTCGCAGCCGCTGGACCTGCGCGAGCTCAACGCGAAGATCGCGGCCACCCTGCGCGCGCAGCGCCTGGCGCAGCTCGGGACGTTGCAGCGCCTCGCGGCGCGCGGCAAGCTCGGCGCGGCGCTGTCGTGGGTCGCGGACTTCCTCGCCTCCGGCGAGCCGCTCGTCGTCTTCGCGCGCCACGTCGAGGTGCAGGAGGCGCTGCTGGCGCGCTTTCCCGACGCCGTGCACCTGCTCGGGCGCGACTCGGCCGCGGCGCGCGAGGCGGCGGTGCAGGCCTTCCAGGATCCCGCCGGCCCGCAGCTGCTGATCGGCGCGACGCGCATCGCGGGGCAGGGGATCACGCTCACACGCGCCTCGAACGTGGCGTTCCTCGAGCTGGAGTGGACGCCCGCACTGCACGACCAGGCCGAGGACCGCTGTCACCGCATCGGCCAGCACGACGCGGTGACGGCGTGGTACCTGCTCGCCGCCAACACGATCGACGAGACGATGGCCGAGCTCATCCAGCGCAAGCGCGGCGTCATCGCGGCGGTCACCGACGGGCGCCAGCTCGACGGCGACGGGCTTGTCGAGGCGGTCGTGCGCGAGCTGCGCGAGGGGCGGCCGCTGCGCCACCTGCGCCCGGTCGCGTAGTCCCACGCAGCAGCGGGTGGCGCTCGCAGCGATGCTTGGCGCCGCTGCCTGCGGGGAACGACGCTGCCAACCCCGCACCAGAACTCACGGAGGAGTACCCATGATCGGTTTCATCGTCGCCGGGCTCATCATCGGCCTGCTGGCCCGCCTGATCCTTCCGGGCAAGCAGCACATCGGCCTGCTCTGGACGCTCGTCCTCGGCGTCGTCGGCTCGGTGATCGGAGGCAGCATCGCCAACCTCATCGGCAGCGGCGACATCATGGAGCTCAACGTCTTCGGCTTCATCATGGCCGTCATCGCCGCCGTCCTGCTGCTGTCCGCCGCCGAGCGCGCGGGCCTGAGCGCAGGACGGCAGCGCGGACGGCTCGGGCGCGGATAGCGCCGGCTCGCGCCGGGCGTGCGCGCGAGCGCACGTGGTTGCGCCGCTTCAGACCATGGAGCGGCCCGGCAGGATGATCCAGAGCGCCTTCGCGGAGTTCTCGACGATGCCGGGCTCGAGCTCGGCGACCGTCGTCGCGTTGTGCTTCTGCATCTGCACCGCGAGCTCGCCCCAGGCGCGCGCGATCGAGCCGACCTTCGCCATCGGGCCCCAGCCGGCGAGCGCCTTGAGCTCGGCCGACTGCGCCCGTGCCTCGTCGAGGGTCACCTCCCCGAACTTGTGGTCGGTGCCGCATACGCTGACCGGCCGCTCGAGCAGCTCCGTGACGTCCGGCACCGGTGCGTCGCCGAAGCGCCGCTCGACCACGTCCCAGGCGACGACGTTCAGCCAGGCGTCGACGTACTCGTCGCGGCGGTTCTCGTAGTCGAGGTAGTACGCGTGCTCCCAGACGTCGATGCCGATCAGCGGCTCGAGGCCGTCCGTGACCGGGCTGTCCTGGTCGGCGGTCGTGACGATGAGGATCCGGTAGCCGTCGTGGACCAGCCAGGCCCAGCCGGAGCCGAACTGGCTCATCGCGGCGTCCTTGATCGTCTCCTTGAGGATCGGCAGGCCGCGGAACGCTTCGCGAATCGCCCGCATGAGCTTGCCGTCC
>DASYVZ010000270.1:0-8308 GCA_035936515.1 Solirubrobacteraceae bacterium
CACGATCGCCGCTGCACGCGCGGGCGCGACGACCGGCGAGTGGGCGCAGGCGCTGCGCGACTCCTTCGGCGACTACCGCGCGCCGACGGGCGTCGGCGAGGCCTCGGCGGGCCCGGGCGCGACCGGCGCCGAGCTCGAGGAGCTACGCGACGAGGTCGCACGCGTCGGCGAGATGCTCGGGCGCCGGATCAAGATCCTCGTCGGCAAGCCCGGCCTCGACGGGCACTCCAACGGCGCCGAGCAGATCGCCGTACGCGCACGCGACATCGGCATGGAGGTCGTCTACGAGGGCATTCGGCTGACGCCCGCGCAGATCGTGACGTCGGCGCTGCAGGAGGGCGTGCACGTCATCGGCCTGTCGATCCTCTCCGGGTCGCACCGCGAGCTGATCCCAGGGATCGTCGACGGGCTGCGCGAGGCGGGGGTAGAGGCTCCGGTGGTCGTCGGCGGGATCATCCCGGAGGCCGACGTCGTCGGCTTGAAGAACGCCGGTGTGGCGGCCGTCTACACGCCGAAGGACTTCGACCTCACGGGCATCATGCGCGACATCGTGGCGCTCGTGGCACAGCGCCACGGGGTGGCGGCCAGCGCCTGAGCTTCCCCGGCTCTGCGGTGCTGCGGGCGGGTACAGCGGAGGCGGATGGGGTCGATCAGCCACGGCGCGCGCGTCGGCATGGCGCTCGCACAGCGCGCCGTCGGAGAGTTCTTCGAGGACGGCTGCCTGCAGCGGGCCGCGGCGATCTCCTACTACTCGCTGCTGTCGCTTTTTCCGCTGACGATCGTGCTGGTCTCGGTCTTCGGCGTCGTCGTCGACGATGACGCGGCGCGGCGGCGCGTCATCGAGTTCGTGCTCGACAACGTGCCGCTGCGTGAGGACGGCGGGCAGGCCGATCTCGAGAACCTGCTGCGGTCGGTGACGGCCGGCCGTGGCGGGTTCGGCGTCGTCGGTGTCGCCGGGCTGCTGTTCGCCGCCAGCGCGGTGATGGGCGCGATCCGCCACGCGCTCAACGCGGCGTGGGAGGTGACAGAAATGCGCCCGCTGTTGCGGGCGAAGCTCATCGACCTGCTGATGGTGTTCCTCACCGGCGTCGTCATCGTCTCTTCGCTGGTGATGACGCTCGCAGTGCGGTTCACCGCGTCGCTCGGCGACCGGCTCGGCGGCCCGGGCGCGCTTGCGCAAGATGCGATCCTGCTCGCGGGGCGGCTCGTGCCCGCGCTGCTGGCGCTCGCAGTCTGCGCGTTCGTCTTTCTGATCGTCCCGGCGCGCCGCAGCCGTCTGCGCGACATCTGGCCGGGCGTGCTCGTTGCCGTCTTCGGGTTCGAGCTCGCCAAGGGCGGCTTCTCGCTCTACCTCGAGAACGCCGCGAACTATGGCGCCGTCTACGCGTCCCTGGGCGGCATCGTCGCGTTTCTCGTCTTCATCTTCGTGACGGCAAACCTCTTCCTGCTGGGGGCCGAGGCCGCGTCGGAGTGGCCGTCGGTGCGCGACGAGCCGCTCCCCGAACCAAGTCGGGAACCGCTCAAGCAGCGGCTGCGCAGCGGCCTGCGCGCCCTCGTCGTCTCAGCGCCCGATCAGCCGGCCGACCGCGAGCACGACCAAGACGACGACCGCAGCGATCACCAGGAGCGTCCAGAACGCGGCCTCGAGGATCGACCCGAGGCCGAAGATCGCGATCAGCGCGATAAGCAAAATTAGCCAGAGCACGGCGCCTGTCTACCCGCTCGCCGGTCGCGCAATCGCGCGATGCTCGCGTCACTCCGCGAGCGCGTCGAGCTCCGCACGCTCGAGGCGCCCGTCGGAGAACCGCAGGTGGGCGTCGTCGTCCACGCACACCACGCTCACGGCGTCGCGGCCCAGGATCTTCGCCGCCAGCAGCATGGCGGCGAGGCGGTGCACGTCGCGGATGAGGCCGAGCGCGAGCAGCGATCGGGTCTCGTTGGCGATCCTTCCGTCGCCCACGCGCAGCACGGTGCGGATGTCGGGGTGGATGCCGCGCGCGGTCATCGCCACCGAGATGTTCTCCAGGTCGTCGGCGGTCACGGCAGCGACCGCCCGCGCCCGCGGAAGCGACAGTCGCCGCATGAGCGACGGATCGCCCCCGCGGCCGATGACGACCGGCAGGCCGAGCTCCTTCGCGATCCCGACGCGCTCTCCGTTCTCGTCGGCCTCCACCGCGACGAGGGGGATCTTGCAGGCACGCAGCAACAGGCACAGGCGCATTCCCACCTGCCCGAGCCCCACGACGACGACATGGTCGCGCCGCGGCACAACGTTGCGCCCGACGAGGCCGGTCAGCCGCCGCTCCACGAACCGGTTGACGAGCCCTGCGGTGAACGCGGCGGCCAGCAGCAGCGCGACGACCATCGTCACCGAGGTGAACAGCTTGTACCAGTCCGGCCCCTCGGCGACCTTCGGATTGGGATCGACGGTGACGAGCGTCTTCGCGGAGCCGTAGATCGCGTCGACGGCGCTCTCGTCGAGGGTGAAGACCGCCGTCACGGTTTCCAGCGCGAAGACCGCCGCGAGACCGATCGCGCCGAACAGCAGCATGCCCGCGCTCGTGTCGTAGGGCGTGAACAGCGCGCGTGCGAGCGCCTCCACGCGCCGGGGCCGCGGCGATCGGATCGGCACCTCGGACACGTCGTCGTCGCGCTCGACGAGGCCGACCGGCTTGCCGCCGTTCATCGACACGGCGGTGAAGCGCTCGTCGATGCAGGGACCGGCCAGCGATGGCGCGACGATGTCCGCCAAGGAGGTGAGGCGCGTGTTGGGCACGACCTCGGCCACCTGCCCGGCCATCGTCGGATCGAAGATCGTCAGCAGCAGCGGCACGTCCTCGGAGACGACGCGCACCATGAGGGCAAAGCGCAGCACGATCGCGTCCTCGCGCTCGACCACCGCTACGGAGTCGACGCCCTCGCCCTCGAGGACGTCTCGCACCTCGTCCTCGTCCGGGCGGCAGAGGCGGATCACGCGGGCGTTTGCCGCCTCGAGTGCCTGCGCCGTCTCGTTGGCCAGATCGCCGTCGCCGATCAGGACGACGACGGGCTGCTGGGCCGCGTCGGGGTCCTCCCTGGGCTCGTCGGCACACATACGGGCGCTCCGCCAACCGTTCGCACTGCAGAAACCGGACCTTGCGAAGTTCTGCTGCCGCCAGCCGATTCCTGCCCGGAGCGCGTGTACTAGCGTCCGCCGCTGTGTCCGTGACCGGCGAAGAACTCGGCAGGCGCCTGCGCGAGGGCGAGCTCAGCGCCGCCCCGGCCGTGCTCAACCTCGTCGAGAGCCGCGCGCCCGCGCATCGCGACGAGACCGCCGCGCTGCTGCACGCAGTCTCCCCCGCCGCGCTCGGCGGCGAGGCGCCGGCGCACGTCGTCGGGGTGACGGGCCCGCCGGGCGCCGGCAAATCCTCGCTGCTGTCGCACCTCGTGGCCGCCTGGCGCGCGCGGGGGCGCAGCGTCGCGGTGCTCGCGGTGGACCCGTCATCCAAGCGCTCGGGCGGCGCGCTGCTCGCCGACCGCGCGCGGATCGTCGTCGACCCCCTCGACGACAACGTCTTCATCCGTTCGATGGCGGCGGGTGGACGGCTCGGGGGGCTGGCGCCCGCGACACGGGCCGCGGCTCACGCACTGGCGGCGGCGTTCGATGTCGTCGTCATCGAGACCGTGGGCGTGGGCCAGTCGGAGACCGAGGTCGCCGAGGTAGCCGATAGCGTCGCCGTCGTGGTGCAACCCGGAGGCGGCGACGTGCTGCAGTTCCTGAAGTCGGGGATCATGGAGATCCCCGACGTGCTCGTCGTCACGAAAGCCGACCTCGGGCCCGTCGCGCTGCGCGCGCGGCGCGACCTCAGCGCGGCGCTGCGGTCACTGGGGGTACAGGAGACGAAGGTCGTCGCCGTGAGCTCGCTCGCGCCGCCCTCCGGCGTCGAGGAGCTCGTCGACGCGCTCGACGAGCACCGCGGAGGGCTCGACATCCCGGCGCGGCGGCTCGCCGCGCGGCGGGCCAGCGCGCTGGCGGACTTCGTCGCCGAGCACGGCGATCGCGGTCTGCGCGCGATCGGCGGCCGGCGCGCGGCGCTCAAGCTGCTCGACGCGCAGGACGCAGCACTCGACGTGCCGGCGCTTCAGCGCGCGCTCGAGGCGCAGGCGACGGCATGAGCGGTCGTCGCCGCGACCTGCTCGTGGACCTTGCGCTCATGATCGGCGCGCTCGCGATCGCGACGCTCGTCGCGGAGGTGGCGGGGGCGCCCAACCTCGGCACCGCGCTCTCGTTCGGGCAGATCGCGTTCGCGCTGGCGGCCTTCTACGTCGTGTTCAGGCGCTGAGCAGGCGCTACGGAGTCTGCAGCGTGGCACCCGGCTCCGACAGCGCGGCCACGCGCCACTCGCCGTCCTCCTTGACGAGCCGCACGAGGTCCGTCGAGGGCACCTCGCCGCCGGCCGTCGAGCGCACGCGCGCCAGCGCCTGGTCGCCGTTGACCTCGACGCCGAGTACCTCGAGGCGCGGGTTCTGGCGATCCTCGAGCCCGGTGCGCAGCGCGACCTCACACGGCAGGCCCGCCGCCCGGACGCGCTCGACGAGGTCCTCGGCGTACAGGTCGTCGCAGATCGTCTGGTAGTCCTTGTCGCGGGTCGCCTCGGCGTACCGGTCGAGCGTCTCGCTGACCTGCTCGCTGTCGTCCGGGCCGGGTTTGAGCACGAGCACCGCGGCCACGACGACGACGGCGACGACAGCGAACGCGCCGATCCGGGCCTTGCCGCGCAGTTCGCCGAGCTTCCCGAACGGCTTGCCCAGGAAGCGCAGCGACCGCAGCAAGAGCCTGCCGATGAAGCGAAACGGCTTCCCGGCGACGTGGACGACCTTCTTCATTGGCGCGGCAGCCTAGTACAGAGCCCTGGACCATGATCCTGCTCAGCGATGCTCCTCAGACCCGCGTCAGCGTTCCCGGCGCCGACAGCCGGGCTACTACCATGGCCGCGCATGGAAGCAAACGAAGCCCGCTCGTGGCTGCGCTGCTATCGCTGCTGGTCGTCAGACCTCGAGGTACAGGTTCACTACGAGGGAATCCACAAGATCGATCCCGACACCGGCGAGCGCGCCGAGCCGGTGGACGAGCTGCAGGAGGCGGTCGTGCAGTGCCTCGAGTGCATGCACGACCAGCCGCACCTCGGCTTCCACAACGGTCGCGTGGAGCCCATCGAAGACCGCTGGGAGCGGATGATCGCCGGGACGCCGTGGGTCGCCTCGTGCACCGTCACGGTGGAGGCCGCCGAGGTCGACACGTGCTCGGGCCCGGACGCCGGCGATGCGCTCTCCTACGCCGCGTTCGGCGACTACGGCACGCGCGAGTTCTTCACGCACGTGCGCTTTCACAAGCATGACGACGACAAGATCGTCGTCCACCTGCTCGTAGAGCTCTACGCGCGCTCGCTCGACGAGGCCACGGCCGTGCTCGAAGACGCCGCCCGTGGGATGCTCGCCATCACCTCGCTCGCGGAGGAGTCGCGGCCGCCGGCGGCGACCGGCGAGGAACGCCACTAGAGCGCCGGCGGGCAGCCCTGCGCTACGGGTAGATGCCGCGCATGCGTGCGGCCTCGGCGACCCGCTCGATCGCCACCGACAGCGCCGCCATGCGCCAGTCGCAGTCCAAGCGTTCGGCGGCGTCGATGACGCGCCCGAACGCCGCGCGCAGCTGGCGGCGCAGGCGCTCCTGGATGTCGAGCTCGTCCCACGTGTAGCGCTGGTGGTCCTGGACCCATTCGAAGTAGGAGACCGTCACGCCGCCGGCGTTCGCGAGCACGTCGGGGACGACGAGGATCCCGCGCTCGCGCAGGATCGCTTCCGCCTCGGGCGTCGTCGGGCCGTTGGCGGCCTCGACGATGAGCTCGCAACGCAGGCGGTTGGCGTTCTCGGCCGTGATCTGCTGCTCGCGCGCGGCCGGGATGACGATCTGGCATGGCACCTCGAGCACGTCCGCGGGACCGACCTGTCGCGCGTCTGGATAGCCCGCGAGCATGCCGTTGTCATCGATCCAGCGCGCAACCGCCGGGATGTCGAGGCCCTCCTCGTCGACGAGCCCAGCGGTCGCGTCGGAGACGGCGATGACGCGCGCACCGATCGCATACAGCTCGGCGGCGGCGACCGCGCCGACGTTGCCGAAGCCCTGAATCGCGACGCGCGCCTCGCGCAGGTCCAGGCCGATGCGCTCGCAGACCGCCTCCGTCACGTAGACGACCCCCAGGCCGGTCGCCTCGCGACGGCCCGTCGTGCCGCCCAGGACGACGGGCTTGCCGGTCACGATCTCGAAGACGGAGTGGCCCATCATCTGCGAGTACGTGTCCATGAACCACGCCATCTCGCGCTCCCCCGTGCCCATGTCGGGGGCCGGGATGTCGCGATCGGGCCCGATCACGGGGATCAGCTCCGCGGCGTAGCGGCGCGTGAGCCGCTCGACCTCGGCGACGCTGAGCTCGCGCGGCGTGCAGCGCACTCCGCCCTTCGCGCCGCCGTAGGGCAGGCCGAGCAGCGCGCACTTCCACGTCATCCACATCGCCAGCGCCGCGCACTCCCCGAGCGAGACATCGGCGCCGTAGCGAAAGCCGCCCTTCGTGGGACCCATCGTGAGCGTGTGCTGCACGCGGTAGCCGGTCAGGTTGAGCACGACCCCGGAGTCCAGGCGCACCGGGAAGTTCACGACGAGCGAGCGGCGCGGCTGGCCCAGCCGCGTGACGAACTCCGGATCGAGCTCGAGCAACATGCCGGCGCGGTCGAACTGGTTGGCGGCGATCCGATAGAGCTCGGTGCCCCACTCGTCGCCGGGCGCGACCTGGTCGGCGGCCTCCTGTTGGATGTCGGTAGCCATGACCGGCAACGTACCCCCCGGCGGGCGCGGATGCGCGTGCTGGGAGATTTCGCAGGCGGCTGCTCGCGCTCGTGCTGACACGAGCGCGAGCGCGCTGCGAGCGCCGTCAGCGGCCGCCGCGCGACTTCTTGCGCTTGCGGATGCGCAGCCAGCGCTTGAGCAGGGCGAGCATCAGGCGGCGTCCAGGCGCTCCTCGAACGCCTTGAGCTGGGACGAGATCTCGGCCGGCAGATCGTCGCCGAACTTCGCGAGGAACTCGTGCACCTGCGGCAGCTGCGCCTTGAACGCCTCCGGGTCGACGGCAACCACCTGCTCGAGATCCTCCGGCGAGATGTCCAGACCCTCGATGTTCAGCTCGTCCGGCCCCGGCACGATCCCGACGGGGGTCTCGACGCCCTGCGCGGTGCCCGCGCAGCGCTCGAAGATCCACGCCAGGACGCGCGAGTTCTCGCCGAAGCCGGGCCACATGAAGCGCCCCGTCTCCGGATCCTTGCGAAACCAGTTGACGTAGAACAGCTTGGGCAGCACAGCGCCCTCGCGTGCGCCGATGTCGAGCCAGTTCTGGAAGTACTCGGCCATGTTGTAGCCGCAGAACGGCAGCATCGCGAACGGGTCGAAGCGCAGCTGCCCGATGCCGCCGGCCGCGGCCGCCGTCATCTCCGAGCTCATCGTCGATCCCAGGAACACGCCGTGGTTCCAGTCGAAGGACTCGGTGACGAGCGGCACCACCGTGGCGCGGCGCCCACCGAAGATCATGGCGTCGACCGCCACGCCCTTGGGGTCCTCCCACTCCGGCGCGATGGCCGGGTCCTGCGCCGCCGGCGTCGTGAAGCGGCCATTCGGATGCGCGGCCGGCGTCTCGGAGTCGGGCGTCCAGTCGTTGCCCTTCCAGTCGATGACGTGATCGGGCTCGTCGTCGGTCATGCCCTCCCACCAGACGTCGCCGTCGTCGGTCAGCGCGCAGTTGGCGAACAGCGTGTTGCGCTCGATCGTCCGCATGGCGTTGAAGTTCGTCTTGTCGCTCGTCCCGGGCGCGACGCCGAAGAAGCCCGACTCGGGGTTGATCGCGTACAGACGGCCGTCGTCGCCGAACTTCATCCAGGCGATGTCGTCGCCGATCGTCTCGACGGTCCAGCCTTCGAGCGTCGGAATCAGCATGGCGAGGTTCGTCTTGCCGCAGGCGCTGGGGAACGCGCCCGTCACGACCTTGACCTCGCCCTCGGGCGACGTGAGCTTGAGGATGAGCATGTGCTCTGCCATCCAACCCTCGTCGCGCGCCATCTTCGAGGCGATCCGCAGCGCGAAGCACTTCTTGCCAAGCAGCGCGTTGCCGCCGTAACCCGAGCCGAACGACCAGATCTCGCGCGTCTCGGGGTAGTGGACGATGTACTTGTTCTCGGCATTGCACGGCCATGCGACGTCCGGCTCGCCCTCGCCCAGCGGCGCCCC
>DASYVZ010000271.1:0-4536 GCA_035936515.1 Solirubrobacteraceae bacterium
GCCTCATCGCCGACGACGAGCACCATCGCCGGTTCCTGCCCGACGGCTTCTCGGACTTCGAGGTGCTCGAGGGCGGCGTCGGCGCCGCCGCGCTGCACGGTGCGCTGTCCCACGCGACCCGCGCAGGAGACCGCGGGCTGGTGCTCGACGTCAACGGCGTCGGCTACCTCGACAGCGCCGGGCTGCACCTGCTGCTCGACACCTCGCGCAGGCTCGCGGCGCGCGGGCAGTCGCTGCGCGTCGTCGTCGCCCGCGATGCGGAGGTCGCCCGCCTGCTCGAGATCGTCGACATCGGGCAGACGGTGCCGATCGACGCCTCGATCGCCGAGGCGGTCGACGCGCTCGCCTCTCCACCCCTGCTCTGAGCGGCACGGGGCGGTCATCGGGCGCACGGCGGACGCTAGGGTCTGAAGCATGGGGAAGATCACCGTGGTGAAGGAGGGCGCCGTCGGCGCGCCCGCCGAGCTGACCTACCGCCTCATCGCCGACGACGAGCACCACCGCCGGTTCCTGCCCGACGGCTTCTCGGACTTCGAGGTGCTCGAGGGCGGCGTGGGCGCCGGCACGCTGCATCGCTTCAAGGTCACCGCCGGCGGCCGAGTGCGCGAGTACACCATGCGCGTCGACGAGCCAGAGCCCGGGCGTGTCATCAGCGAGAGCGATCAGAACTCGTCGCTCGTCACGACGTTCACCGTCACGCCGGCGGGCGCCGACGCCTGCGCCGTGCGCATCGAGACGACGTGGAACGGCGCCGGCGGCATCGGGGGGTTCTTCGAGCGTACGTTCGCGCCGCGCGTCATGCGCAAGATGTACGCCGACGAGCTGGCCCGGCTCGATGCCTACGCGCGCGAGCAGGCCCCGAACCGGGCCTGAGGCGGCGCGAGCGCCGGCGGGGCCGCGGCGCGGTCGCTACTCCAGCGTCGCGCCGCCGTCGTAGAGCTTGATCACGCGCACCGCGTCCTCGCCGACCGCGAGGTGGGCGACGTCGAGGCACAGCCGGCATAGGACGCACTCGTCGACGTTGCGCTCGACGATCTCCAGGTGGCCGTCGCCCACCTCCTTGTAGATGTCGACGGGGCAGACGGTGTCAAGGTGCTTGGCCAGGTCCGGCTCGGCGGCAAGTGCCTCGTCGTCGACCTCGATGCCGATGAAGATGCCATCGGTTCTCATCGCGAGCACCTGCGACCCGCTTCGACGTCGGCCGCAGTTGAGCAATGGCGCGCTTTCATGCGGCCCCCCCGCGAGTCCAGGCCGGAACGCTGACGCCGGGCGGCTTGAGATGCTCGACATGCGCGGGGAGCTTGGACTTCATGATGTCCGGGATCTCCGAGATCTCCTCGGCGACGGTGATGCCCGCGTCCGCCAGCCGGGCGATCTTCTCCGCCGCGGTGTCCTCCTTGCCCTCGACGATCGTGCCGGCGTGGCCGAAGCTCATGCCGGGCATCTCGTCCATGAAGCGACCGGCCATGAAGGCGACGATCGGCATGCGGGAGTCGTTGTCGATGACCCAGGTGGCCAGCTCGGCCTCCATGCGGCCACCGGGCTCGGTGTAGATGACGATGCCCTCCGTGTGCTCGTCGGCTTGGAAGAGCGGCATGAGCTCGGCGTACGAGGAGCCGATGATCGCGTCGCCGCCGATCGAGACAGCGGTCGACTGGCCGAGGCTCGCCGCCGAAAGCGTCGAGGACATCTCGGTGGTCATACCGCCCGAGCGGCTGATGACGCCGATCGGACCGGGGGCATACGCCTGCGCCGCATTCTTGGCCGGTCCGCCGATGCCGCCCATCTTGACCACGTCGGGGACGATGATCCCCAGGCAGTTGGGGCCGATGATGCGCGCACCACGCATGTTCGCCAGCTCGACCATCTGCGCGACGTCGCGCCGCGGGATGCGCTCGGTGACGATCACGACGAGCTTGACGTCGTTGTCGAGCGCCTCGAAGACGGCGTCCTTCGTGAACGCGGGGGGCACTGTGACGACCGAGCCGTCGATCGGGGCGCCGTGCGCCTCGACTGCCTGCGCGACGGTGTCGTAGACCGGGACGCCGTGCACGTCGCGGCCCTTGCGGCCCGGCGTCACGCCGCCGACGATCTTCGCGCCCGCTCCATAGTCCAGGCATTCGCGCGTGAGGTTGACGGCCTCGCGGCCGGTGATGCCCTGGACGATGAACGTCGTCTCGGCGTCGATCAGGATGCTCATCGTGCGACGACCTGCGGACCGGTGATCTTGGCGACGGCGCGGCGCGCGGCCTCGTGCATCGAGACCGAGCGGTCGGCGTACTCGATGCCGTATTTGTCGAGGATCTTGAAGCCCTCTTCCTCCCACGCGCCGGGGATCCGGAAGATCGCGATCTTCTCCGCCGGGTCGAAGCCGAGCTCGAGGCAGGCCTTGATGACGCCGCGCGCCACGATGTCGACGCGCGTGTTGGACACGATCGACATCATCACCGCGATCTTGTCGACGCCGGGCTTCGTGAGCACGAGCTTGGCCAGGCCGCACGTCTTCTGGACCGACGGGTTGCCGCCGATCTCGCAGTAGTTGGCCGGCTCGCCGCCGTGGGCGCGGACGGCGTCGAAGAGCGTCAGCGAGCCGCCACCGGCGCCGATGACGAGGCCGATGTTGCCGTCGAACTCCGTCACGTTGCCCGCAACGCCGCGGTGGTCGGAGCCGTCGATCTCCTCGCCCGCCAGCTCGAACTGCGTCGGCTCGCGCGCCAGGCGCGTCTCGTCGTCGCCGACGCCGAGCTCGCCAAGCAGCTTCTTGTGGCGCGCGCGCGCCTCGGTCTCCATGTCCATGTGCGCGTCGAGCGCGACGAACGTCCCGTCATGCATCTCACAAAGCGGGTTGATCTCGGCGAGCACCATGTCGTGGTCGACGAAGAGCTGCGCCAGGCGGCGCACGATCGGCGTCAGGCGCTGCAGCGGTTTGCCGGTCACGCCGGTCTGGGCGATGCACTCCTTCGCCTTGAAGTCCGAGATCGGCATGAGGTTGGAGATGTGCACCCGGCCGACGTGGTCGGGGTGCTGCTCGGCGACCTCCTCGATGTCGATGCCGCCCATGTCGCTGAAGAGGATCACCGGCTTCTTGGCGGTTCCGTCCCAGACGACGCCCGCGTAGTACTCCTGCTTGACGTCGGCCTTCGGGTCGACGAGCACGCCGCGCGGCATGTGCCCGTTGATCTCCAGCGCGAGGATGTCGGCGGCGTGCCGCTCGGCCTCCTCGGGGGTGTCGGCGAACTTCACGCCGCCGGCCTTCATGCGCCCACCCGTCAGCACCTGCGACTTGATGACCGTCGGCCCGCCGATCCGCTCGGCGATCGTCCGCGCCTCGGCGGCGTCCGTTGTGAAGCCGAAGTCGGTGACCGGGATGCCCGCGCGCTTGACGATCTCGCGGGCCTCGTATTCGAAGAAACGCATTACGCCGGCGCGCCCTGCATCTCGTAGGCGTCGGCCAGTTCGGGATCCTTGCGCGACAGCATCTCGGCGAGGTCGACCATGACCTTGCACTGCTTCCAGGTCGCGTCGTCTTGCATCTTGCCGTCGATCATGTGCACGCCGCGGCCGTCGGGGATCGCCTCGATGACGCGCTTGGCGAAGCGCACCTCGTCGGGGTCGGGCGAGAAGACCTTCTTGGCGATGTCGATCTGCACCGGGTGCAGCGACCACGCGCCGACGCAGCCCATGATGAACGCGGCGCGGAACTGCGTTTCGCACCCGGCGACGTCCTTGATGTCGCCGAACGGGCCGTAGAACGGCAGCAGGTCGGCCGCCGCGCAGGCGTCCACCATGCGCCCGAAGGAGTCGTGCCATAGGTCCTGCTGCGCGCTCTCGCGCGCGGCGTCGGGGTTGTCGGGATCAGGATCGGAGAGGACGCGGTAGCCGGGGTGCCCGCCGCCCACGCGTGTCGTCTTCATCCGGCGGCTGGCGGCGAGGTCGGCCGGGCCGAGGCTCATGCCCTGCATGCGCGGGCTGGCGGTCGCGATCTCCTCGAGGTTCGAGACGCCCAGCGCGGTCTCCAGCAGCGCGTGGATCATGATCGGGCGCTCGATGCCGGCCTTCGCCTCGAGCTGGGCGAGCAGGCGGTCGACGTAGTGGATGTCCCAAGCGCCCTCGACCTTCGGGACCATGATGACCGCGAGCTTGTGGCCGATCTCGCCGACGATCCGCGTCAGGTCGTCGAGCACCCACGGCGACTCGAGCGAGTTGACGCGTGTCCACAGCGCGGTGTCGCCCAGGTCCATGTCGCGACCGACGGTGATCAGCCCCTCGCGCGCGGCCTCCTTGCGCTCGACCGGCACGGCGTCTTCGAGGTTGCCGAGCAGGATGTCGACCTTCTTGGCGATGTCCGGCGCCTTGGCGACCATCTTCTCGTTGGAGAAGTCGAGGAAGTGGATCATCCGCGACGGCATCACCGGAAGCTCGTGCAGCGGATCGGGCGCGCCGATGGCAAGCGGCTTGAAGAAGGCTCGGGGGTTCTTCACAGGGCGGCTCTCCGGAGGTCGTCGGGCGGCTTGGGTCGAGGACGGAACCTATCGA
>DASYVZ010000272.1:0-2651 GCA_035936515.1 Solirubrobacteraceae bacterium
GGGCACGGCCGTCGCGGCCCCTGCCGGGCCGGCGAGCACCGGATCGGGAGCGCGCATGACGCGGGCGGCGCGCACGCCGTCGGAGCGCTTGTCGCCCGCGCGCAGGTACGTGACGTCGGCGGGCTCGGGCATGACGAACCCGCGCTCGCCGGCGCGCGCCTGGATGCGGTCGCCCGAGCTCAGCCGCGAGACCTCCCCTTTCAGCGCGGCGTTGCTGCGCTCGAGCGTCGCCACGGTCTCGATGGCGCGGCCGATGCCGGCGTTGAGCTTGAGCATCGAGACCTGCATCGCGACGATCCCGATCAGGCCGACGCCGATGATCACGACCCACGCGCGGCTGCGCACGAGACGGTCCATCGTGCGGCTGCCCGAGACCTCGAGCGCCGACTCGGCCACCCGCAGCGCGATCGCCGCGCTGCCCGCCGCGAGCCGCAGCTGCGGACGGATCGCCCGGACCGGCATGCGCGGGCGTGGCGGCGCGTAGGCGGAGACACGCATCTGCGCATCCGCCTGAGCCGCGGTTCTCGGTTGTGCGGAGTGGGCGGCAGGTTGGACGGGTCCGGACACCCGCCGCGCATGCGCGGCGCCGTGCGGCCGCGGCCGGCGCAGCGCGCGCTGGTCGTGGTCGTGGTGCGTCCGTGCGGCAGCCGAGCGGCTCATCGGGAGGATCTGCGTTCCTTTCGGGCCGCGACCGCGCGAATGCAGCGGCGCACGCTCATGCCTCTTCCTCGCGAAGCCTCGAGGCCACGCGCAGGCGCGCCGAACGCGCCCGCGGGTTCGCGGCGACCTCGCCCGCGCTGGGCGCGATCGCGCGACGGCTGACCAGGTCGGCCTCGGGCTCGCGCCCGCAGGCGCAGATCGGCAGGTCCGGCGGGCAGATGCAGCCCTGCGCCCGCGCGGCCAGGAAGCGCTTCACGCGCCGGTCCTCGAGCGAGTGAAAGGAGATCGCGCCGAGCTTGCCGCCGATGGCCAGGAGATCCCAGGCCAGCGGCAGCGCCGCGTCCAGCTGGCCGAGCTCGTCGTTGACGGCGATCCGAAGCGCCTGAAAGACGCGCTTGGCGGGATGGCCCCCGGCAAAGCGGGCCGGTGCGGGCACGGCGCGCGTGATGACGTCGACGAGCGCGATCGTCGAGTCGATCGGCGCCTTCTGGCGCGCGCGCACGATCGCACGGGCGATCGGCCGGGCGTAGCGCTCCTCGCCGAGGTCGCGGAAGATCGTCTCCAGCTGACGCGACTCGGACTCGTTGACGAGCTCGTGCGCGGAGCGTTCGAGGCCCGGGTCCATCCGCATGTCCAGTGGCGCGTCGTAGGAGTAGGAGAAGCCGCGCTGCCACGTATCGATCTGCATCGAGGACATGCCGAGGTCCATGAGCACGACGTCCGCCCGCACGCCCTCCTCGGCGAGCTGCTCGAGGCCCTCGACGAACGACGCGCGGATGAAGCGCGTCGTGCACGCGAGCTCCTGCGCGAGCTCGGCGAAGCGCTCGGCGGCGACCGGGTCGCGGTCGATCGCGATGAGCGTTCCGGTCGCGCCGATGCGCTCTCCGAGCAGGCGGGCGTGGCCGCCCGCGCCGAACGTGCAGTCCACGACGGTCTGACCGGGCTGCGGCTCGAGCAGCTCGATCGCCTCGCCGGCGAGCACCGGCACGTGGGGAATCGTCATGTCAAGCAGTGTTGCCAAGGGATGAGGTGATCTCGTCGACATCGGATGCGAGTACGTCGTTGTAATCGGCCCAGGTGGCGCGGTCCCAGATCTCCAGCGCGTCGCCCGAGCCGGTCACGACGACCTCCTTGCTGAGCTTCGCGTGCTCGAGCAGGAAGGCCGGCAGCATGATCCGCCCGGCCCCGTCGAGCTCGGTGTCCAGCGAGTTGGCGCTGAAGAAGCGGGTGAGCTTCTGGGCTTCCTTGGAGAGCGGGTGGAAGTCCGCGAGCGCAGCGGCCGTGTACGCGTCATAGGCCGCGGGCGTCCAGACGGCGACGCAGCGCTCGAGTCCCTTGGCGAGAACGACCCCGCCGGAGAGCTCAGACCGAAAGCGAGCTGGAACGGTGAGGCGGTTCTTCGCATCGAGCGTGTGGTCGAAGGTTCCGCGAAAGGCCATAGAAGTGGGTGGAGCCGGGATGGAGGGGTGGGAGGAGCCCCTCCATCCCGGCTCGCTGCGGCGAAGGTACCCCACCTTCTCCCACTTCGCAAACCTTTTTGCACGCTTTCTCCCACTCTGTGCCCCAGTTGCCCACGCGGTCTCGGCGAATATGGCGCTGAGCAGGCACTTTCGCCGGAGCCTCGGACGGTCCTGCTTCTGGACGAATGGCGGGCACCGCGTTGCAGAACGCCGCTGCGGTCGCGTTGTTGCAGGCAGAGCAGGATTCCGCCGCTCGATGTGCATGGTGGTGGGACGCCGTGGGGCGGGTGCGAGACGGGCCGGCCATCCGGCGGGGCCGCGGTGGAAGGACGCTCAATCCGCGCCGGTGAAGCCCTGTACCAGCACCGCGCCGACGAGCAGCATGACGGCCGGGACGAGCACGAGCGCCACGACGAGCTGGATCTTCGGCGCGGCGCGCGCGGCGCCGTCGCGCAGGCGCCGGCTCTGCTCGGCGCGGGCCTCTTGAGCGAGCGCGGTGAGGGCCGGCGCGAGCGGCGCGCCGTGACGATC
>DASYVZ010000273.1:0-2128 GCA_035936515.1 Solirubrobacteraceae bacterium
GCGGGGGGTCGCCGCGCGCCGCGGCTGAGCGCGCTCGCCCCGCGGCAGAGTGGCGCTGCGTGTCGCGGCCGGCGCCGCGCGGTAGCTCCGGCGCCCTCTCGGGTACCCAGCGAGCATGCCAAGAGAGCGAGAGAACTACGACCTGCCCAAGCGCCCGCCGCTGCCGTTCCGTCAAGCGATCGTCATGTTCGGTGCCGTCGCGCTGGCGCTCGGCCTCTGGTTCTTCCTGCCCAGCTCGCCGATCGTCGTCGCGCTGATCGCGATCCTCGTGCTCGCCGCGGTGTTCACCGGCGTCGGCGCCGTGCTGCGCTCCAAAGAGCTCGACGAGAAGCCCGGCCGCAACCCGGTCACGCCGCCGAGCATCGACAAGTAGGCGCCGCGGCGCGCGGGGCGCCGCCTGCGTTCAGACCGCGAGCGCCGCGGGTCCGAGCACCTGCTCGAGCTCGGCGCGCAGCGTGGGCGTCGGCGCGACCTTGTAGGACGGACCGAGCTTCAGCGTGCGCGGGTCGCCCGAGCGCATCTGCACCTCGAGCAGCACCTCGCATTCGCCGGGGTAGTTCGCGAGCAGGCTCTTGAGGTCGTCGATGATCGAGGCCTGCAGTGAAGCGGCGTCCCGGATGGTCACGTGCAGCGGCGCCGGGCCGACCTTCCGCTTGGCGGCCAGCGCCTGGGCCTGCTCGACCTCCTCGGGCGTCGGCTCGAAGAGCTCGACCGTCTGCACGACGAGGCACGTCTTGTCGGCATCCTTGTGGTCGACGCGGCCACGCACGATGACCACGGAGTCCACGCCGAGTGCGCCCTCGTACTCGGCCAGGGCCTTGCCGAAGACGAGGATCTCGACGGAGCCCTCGAGGTCGTCGAGCGTCGCGAACATCATGTGATCGCCGCTGCGCGTGCGGATCTTCTTCGCCGCGGTGATGATCCCGCCGGCGTTGACCCAGTCCTTGTCCTTGCGCTCGACCAGCTCGATGAGTGGGCAGTCCACCCGCTGGCGCAGCGCCTCGCGCACCTGCTTGAGCGGGTGCGCGGAGATGAACAGCCCGATCGACTCCTTCTCGATCGCCAGCAGCTCTGGCTGCTCGAACTCCTCGTCGGGGATCGACGGGTGCTGCGGGGCAGCGAACGCCGCCGCGGCCCCGCTCGTGTCGTCGCCACCGCCGCCGCCCCAGTCGAAGCCGTCGAAGATCGAGCCCTGGCCGATCTCGAGGTCCTGCTGGACCTTCTGACCGGCGCCCTGAGCCTGCTCGAGCACGCTGAGCATGCCCTTGCGCGTCGCGCCCGTCGAGCCGAACGCGCCGCACTTGATGAGCGCCTCGATGGCCTTCTTGTTCACCGAGCGGCAGTCGACGCGGGCGCAGAAATCCCACAGCGATGTGAATGCGCCGCCTTCGCGACGCGCCTCCTTGATCGCCTCGACCGCCGCGTGACCGACGCCCTTGACGGCGTCGAGCCCGAAGCGGATGTTGCCTTCGCTGACGACGAAGTCGTGGTCTGAGACGTTGACGTCGGGCGGCAGGATCTCGATGCCCATCTGCTCGGCCTGCGTCGCGAAGAACGGCACCTTGTCCTTCGTCGACATGACCGAGCTGATCAGCGCCGCCATGTACTCGGCCGGATGGTTGGCCTTCAGCCACGCCGTGCGGTAGGCGATCAGCGCGTAGCACGCGGCGTGCGAGCGGTTGAACGAGTAGTCGGCCGCCTTGACATTCGTCGCCCAGAGATGCTCGATGACCTGCTCGCGGGTGCCCGAGGCGCGGCAGCCCGCGCGGAACTCGGGTTCGAGCTTCGCCATCGCCGCGCGGTTCTTCTTGCCGATCGCCTTGCGCAGGTCGTCGGCCTTCGCGCCCGAGAAGCCGGCGAGCGTCTTGGCGATCTGCATCGACTGCTCCTGATAGAGGATCACCCCCTTCGTCGACTCGGTGATCGGCCTCAGTCGCTCGTCGGCGTACTCGATCGTCTCGGGGTTGCGCTTGCCGCGTGCGTACGTCGGGATCTGATCCATCGCACCGGGGCGGTACAGCGCGACGAGCGCGACGAGGTCGTCGAACTCCGTCGGGCGCACGTTGCGCAGCGCCTTCTGCATCCCCTCGGACTCGAACTGAAAGACGCCGATCGAGTCGCCCGCGGC
>DASYVZ010000274.1:0-10045 GCA_035936515.1 Solirubrobacteraceae bacterium
CTCGAACTGCGAGGCCGGGGCGTAGACGCCGCGCGCGAGCAGCCCGCGACACCAGCTCGCGTAGGCGGTCGGCGCGGCACTCACCGCGTCGGCCAGCGGGCCGGCGGCGGCGCGGATCGCCGCGCGCAGGCGCACGACCGCGTCCTCGTCGGTCAATGCTCGACCTCCGCAAACGCGGCGGCCGCCGCAGAGACCGTGCGCTCGATCTGCTCGCGCGTGTGTGCAAGCGACGGGAACCACGCCTCGAACTGCGAGGCCGGGGCGTAGACGCCGCGCGCGAGCAGCCCGCGACACCAGCTCGCGTAGGCGTCGCGGTCGCAGCCTTGTGCGCCCACGTGGTTGGTCACCGGCTCGGCGCTGAAGAACAGCGTCAGCAGACCGGTCGTGCTCACGATCTGGATGTCCTCATAGCCGGCCGAGCGCGCGGCCTCGAGCAGCCCGTCGGCGAGCGCGCGCGTCGTCGCCGCGAGCTTGAGGTAGGGCTGGTCGCCGTCGAGCAGCGCGAGCGTCGCGAGACCCGCCGCGACGGCGAGCGGGTTCCCCGAGAGCGTGCCGGCCTGGTAGACGTCGCCCGCCGGCGCGATGCGCTCCATCAGCGCCCGGGACGCGCCGTAGGCGGCGGCCGGCAGGCCGCCGCCGATCACCTTGCCCATGACCGTCAGGTCCGGGATGACGCCGCTGAGCTCCTGCGCACCGCCGCGCGAGACCCGAAAGCCGGAGATGACCTCGTCGAAGATCAGCAGCGCGCCGGTGGCGTCCGCGCGTGCCCGCAGCAGCTCGAGGAACCCCTCGGCCGGCGCGACGAGGCCCATGTTGGCCGGAAACGGCTCGGCGAGGATCCCGGCGAACTCGTGCGCCTCGGTCGCGGCGACGACGGCGTCGGGGTCGTTCCAGGGCACGACGATCGTGCTCGCCGCCACCTCGGGGGGCACGCCGGGCGAGGCCGGGATGCCCTGCGTGGCCAGGCCGCTGCCGGCGTCGGCGAGCAGGCCGTCGACGTGCCCGTGGTAGGCGCCGGCGAACTTCAGCAGCTTCGTGCGACCGGTCGCCGCGCGGGCGAGGCGGATCGCGCTCATCGCCGCCTCGGTGCCCGACGAGGTCATGCGCAGCATCTCGACCCCGGGCACGCGGCGGCTGACCTCCTCGGCGAGGTCGACTTCGCCGGCGGTCGGCGCGCCGAAGCTCGTGCCGCACTGCGCCGCGTCGATGACCGCCTTCACGATCGCCGGGTGCGCATGGCCGCAGATGAGCGGGCCCCACGAGCAGACCCAGTCGATGAACGGGTTCTCGTCGACGTCGAAGATCTCGCCGCCGGCGCCGCGCTGCATGAACAGCGGCTCGCGGCCGATCGATCGCATCGCCCGGACCGGCGAGTTCACGCCGCCGGGCAGATACGTCACGGCGCGCGCGTAGAGCTCAGCAGAGCGCGCATCGCGCAGCGAGACGGTCACGCGGCGCCGGCGTGCTGCGCTTCCCAGTTCTTGAAGTCGTCGGTGAAGTACAGAAGACGGATCTTCTTGAACTCCGTCGACGAGTAGAGCGTCGCGCGCTGCGTGATGGCGAACTCGCCGGCGATCGCGTCGAGGATCGCATCGCACTCCTCCTTCGAGCGGCCGTGGGCCATCGTGAAGATCGAGTAGGGCCAGTCCTCGTAGGTCGGGCGCTGGTAGCAGTGCGAGATGCCGCGGAAGGAGGCCATCCGCGGGCCGAACTCGGCGATCTCCTCCTCCGGCACCGCCCAGACGCCCATGCCGTTGGCGCTGAAGCCCGCGCGGCGGTGGTAGAGGATCGCGGCGACGCGGCGCAGGATGCCGCGCTCCTTCATGGCGCCCATGTGCTCGAGCAGCGCGGCCTCGGTCATCCCCAGCTCCGCGGCCGCCGGCGCGTAGGGCTGCGAGACGACCGGCAGATCGCCCTGCGTCGCGCGGACGACCGCGATGTCGAGCTCGTCGTAGGGCACCCCCTCGAGCTCGACGGGCTCCTCGGCGACGCCCTCCGTCGACAGTGACTTCGTGTCGCCCTGCATCTCGAGGTCCATGCGGATCTTGAAGAGCTTGAGCGTCGGCAGCTGCCGAATCGATTCGGCGCCGGTCAGCTCCTGCAGCACGTCGAGGGTGCCCTGCAGCCCGAGCTTCGAGTCGCCCTCGACGGCCAGCGTGAACCACATGTTGAAGTCGTGGTTGCGCAGGTAGTTGTGGCTGACGCCCGGATGCGAGTTGATGATCTTCGCCGCGCGCCACGGGTGCTCCGGGTCGACCTTCGCCGCGACGAGCATCGAGCCGTAGCCGAGTGCGCGGGTGTCGTAGATCGGCGTGACCTGGCGGATGATGCGGTCGTCGAGCAGGCGCTGCACGCGCGCGATGACCTCCGCCTCGGTGAGCTCGGCGAGCTGCGCGACCGCGGCGTAGGGGCGCGGCTGCAGCGGGAACTTGCTTTGCATGAGGTTGAGGACCTTGCGGTCGACATCGTCGATCGGGGCGGCGGCGCCGTCCTTGCGCGAGCGGATCTTGGGGGTCGGTGTCACAGCCACTTGCAGGCATCCTTCGCGTGGTAGGTGATGACGATGTCGGCGCCGGCGCGGCGAATCGACGTCAGGGTCTCCAGCACCGCGGCGCGCTCGTCGAGCGCTCCCGCCGCGGCGGCGGCCTTGATCATGGCGTACTCGCCGCTGACGTTGTAAGCGGCGACGGGCAGGTTCGTCGCCTCCTTGACGTGCCGGATGACGTCGAGGTAGGCGAGCGCCGGCTTGACCATGACGACGTCGGCGCCCTCCTGCATGTCGAGCAGCGCCTCGCGCACCGCCTCGTTGCCGTTGGCCGGATCCATCTGGTAGGCGCGGCGATCGCCGAACGCGGGGGTCGAGCCGGCGGCCGCCCGAAACGGGCCGTAGAACGCGGACGCGAACTTCGCGCTGTAGGCGACGATCGGCGTGTCCTGAGAGCCGTCCTCGTCGAGCGCGGCGCGCACCGCGCCGATCCGCCCGTCCATCATGTCGCTCGGGGCGACGACGTCGGCGCCGGCGCGCGCGTGTGAGACCGCGGTGCGCGCGATGAGCTCCACGCTCGGGTCGTTGTCGACCGCGCCGTCGGGGCGCAGCAGCCCGCAGTGGCCGTGGTCGGTGTACTCGCAGAGACAGACGTCGGTCATGACGACCAGATCGGGATGCGCGTCCTTGATCGCGCGCGTGGCCAGCTGGACGATCCCCTCGTCGTCGTAGGCCCCCGTGCCCTCGGCGTCCTTGTGCTCGGGGATACCGAACAGCAGGACGGCGGGCAGGGCGAGCGCGGCGGCCTCGCCGGCCTCCTGCACGGCGGCCGAGATCGACAGGCGGTCGATGCCCGGAAGGCTTTCGATCGGGTTGCGCCCGGCCCGTGGCCCGGACTCGACGAAGAGCGGCAGGACGAGGTCCGCGGGGCTCAGGCGCGTCTCGCGGACGAGGTCGCGCAGGACGGGCGTCGCGCGCAGCCGCCGCAGGCGGGTCGCGGGAAATGGCATGGCCCAAGGGTACCGGCGCGCCGAGGACGGCTCGCCTGGATCCGGCCGCGTGCGCTGCGTCGACGACCTGGACGCCTAGCCGCGCGCCGTCGGGACCGTCTCGGTGGGCGGCTCGTCGGGGGCGGGCGGTTCTCGCTCGGGTGGCGGAGGCGGCTCGGGTGGCGCCTTCACGGGCGGGCTGACGACCAGCGGCGACGCGGTTCCCCACGGCTCGAGGACGAGGTGGCGCCTGAGGTAGACGGCCGTCTCGCGCAGCACCGCCGCGATCGGCAGCGCGACGAGCGCGCCGACGAGGCCGTGCATGTGCCCGCCGAGCAGCAGGGCGAAGATGACGAGCAGCGGGTTGAGGCGCAGCGCCCGCCCGAAGACGTTGGGCGCGACGATGTGACCCTCGAGCTGCTGCAGCGCGACGAACAGCAGCACGACCCAGAGCGCCGTGAGCGGGTCCTGCACGAGCGCGACGAGCACCGGCGGCAGAGCACCGAGGACGGGGCCGACGTAGGGCACGAGCTCCATGACCCCGAAGAACAGGCCGAAGGCGAAGGCGTAGGTGCGCCCGTCGGGGAAGATTCCGAGCACGCCGAAGATCCACAGGGCGACCCCCGCCGAGACGCCCATGATCGTGCTGAACAGGATCTGCCCTCGCACGTAGCCGAAGACCGCGTGCTGCACGCGCGTCGGGTAGTCGTCCTGTGGCGTGCCGTCGCCCGGCGGCATGAAGGAGCGCACGAGCCGCCCGATCGGCGGCGCGTAGATGAGCATGTAGATCGAGATGACGACGACGAGGATCATGTAGAAGCTCAGCTCGACGAGCAGGCGCAGCAGCTCGCCGGTGAAGGAGACGATCTCGCCCGATCCCGTGACGATCTGGTCCTGCAGGCTGGCCAGCGCGCTGTCGCTCTCGCCCTTGATCTGGACGTTGATGCCCTGGTCGTCGAAGAAGGTCTGCACGTCGTCGAGCAGCGCGCTTGCGTCGTCCACGAGGCCCGGCACGTCGTTGGCGAACGAGGTCGCCTGATCGGACACCGGTCCTGCGGCGAGCAAGCCGAGGAACGGCAGCGCCGTGAAGAACGCGACGTACACGGCGATGACGGCCACGGTGCGCGGTATGCGCGCGCGCTGGACGAGCATGACGAGTGGGTTGAGGATCAGCGCGATGACCGCCGCGACGACGAACAGCAGCAGCACGACGCCCGCCGCGTTGGCGAGCGCATAGAGCGCGAGCACCGCGAGCGGCAGCATGACGAGTTGCACCCAGCGCGCGACGACGACCGGAGCGCCCGGAGGCGGCGGCGAGCCCCGCGCGGGCGCGGGCGGGATCTCGGTGACCTCGTCAGCCATCCCCTGCGTCAGAGTATGTCCCGTGCCAGAGACAGTCGCGAGCATCCTGTTCATCGGCGACGTCGTCGGCTCGCTCGGCCGGCACACCGTGCTGAACCTGCTGCCAGCGCTGCGCGAGCGCCACGATCCGACGTTCATCGTCGTCAACGGCGAGAACGCCGCCGGCGGGCTGGGCATCACGCCGAAGATCGCCGACGAGCTGTTCGCGGCGGGCGTCGACGTCATCACGCTCGGCAACCACGCCTACCACCGGCGCGAGATCTTTTCCTACCTGGATTCGCACGAGGCCATCCTGCGGCCGTACAACTACCTGCGCAGCCAACCCGGTCATGGTGCGTGCGTGGTGCAGCGTCCCAGCGGCACGCGGCTGGGGGTGGTGAACCTGAGCGGCAACCTGTTCCTGCGCGCGGGCCGGCCCGCGTTCACCGACGTCGAGGTCGCACTGGGTGAGCTGGCGGGTCGCGTCGACCACGTGCTGGTGGATTTTCATGCCGAGGCCACGAGCGAGAAGGTGGCGCTGGGGTGGTACCTGGACGGCCGGGTGAGCGCGGTGGTCGGCACGCACACGCATATACCCACCGCGGACGCGCGCGTGCTGCCCGGCGGGACCGCCTACATCACCGACGTCGGCATGACCGGCCCGCGCGGCGGCGTGATCGGGGTGCGCAAGGAGCAGTCGATCCGCGGCTTCGTCACCCACATGAACGAGCGCTACGAGACCTCTGAGGACGACCCCTGGCTGATGGGGGTGCTGGTGCGCTGCTCGCAGGCGATGTGCGCGGACTCGATCGAGCAGGTGCTGCTGCCGGCCGCATGAGCGGCCCGGCAGCGCTTCAATCGTCCGCCGGCTCGAACTGGATGCCGCGATCGCCGTCGATCGGCTTGCGGTGATCGACGAACCCGGCCCGGATGGCGAACGGGATGCCGTAGGGGAACGCCGAGCAGCGCATGCCGACGCCGGGGTTGCGGTCGCGATGGCGGCACAGGTGGCAGATGCCGCCCTTGGGCATCGGCCCCTCATGGGTCGTCACTGGGCTCACGGGCGGGAAATCTAGCGGCGCTGCCGCAGCGCGGTCGTCGGCGTCGCCGTGCACAGCGTGAACTCGGTCGTCATCCTCGGGCTCGTGCTCGCCCTCGTGCTCCAACGTGCGCAGGCGGCAGCCTTCAGCCTGCGCCGAGGTGCTCGAGGATCAGCCCGATGACGATGTGCGGCTGGATCCCGAGCCACATCCCGACCATGGAGCCGATCCGACAGCCCGCAGAAGTGGGCGCGCTGCACGCCCAGCCCATCCATGAGCGCGAGCACGTCCCCGGCGAGATCGCCGATCTCGTACGGCCCGGGCGGCACCGGAGAGCGGCCGTGGCCGCGGTGGTCGAAGCGCACGACGCGCAGGCGCTCGGCGAGCGCCGGGACCTGCGCGTCCCACACCTCGAGGTTCGTGCCGAGGGAGCTGGCAAGCAGCACGACCGGCGCCTCCGCCGGCCCCTCGATCTCGTGATGGAGCTCGACGTTCATCAGGCGCCGGGTTCCTGTCGCCGCCGACAGCGCCAGGGCCACGAACGCGGCGATGACCAGCCATCCCAGCGGCCGCCGCAGCGGGTAGGCGACGTACAGGGCGGCCACCGCGACGACCAGCAGCACGCTGCGCAGGACCCACGTGTCCTCAGGCCCCGGTTGGCAACCTCGGTCATCGCGCAGGCGCTACCCGCGGCGGTAGCCGAACATCTGCACGTAGGTCGCGCCGCCGCCGCCCTCCTCCCGCGGCGCGCCGAGCACGACTCCGATGCCGCTGTCGACCCACTCGCTGCGCAGGATGTTCTGCCGGTGCCCTGGGCTGTTCATCCAGCCCTGGACCAGGCGCAGCGGCGTGGCGCCTCGCTCGCTGGCCCAGCCGAGGTTCTCCCCGAGGCCGATCTGGCGCGCGCCGTCCAGGTAGTCGGTCCCGTCGACCCAGTCGCGCACGCCACGTCCGTCGGGACCGGTATGCGCGAAGTAGCGCTTGTCGACCATGTCGGCCGCCTTGGCACGGGCCGCGTCGGCGAGGCGGCTGTCGGCGTCCAGCGCCTTGCGCTCGCGCTTGACGCGCTCGGCGTTGACCAGGCAGAGGGTGGCCCGCCTGATCGTGCTCAGGTTCTCGCGCGTCGGCCGCGTCTCGGCGTCAGCGCAGTCGCCCGCGTCGACCTCCGTCTGGGGCGCGTCGCCGTCCTCGACGGTCGTCCCGGCACCCGGTAGTTCAGTCGTGATCGTGCGCTCGCCGAGCCGGCCGTCGCACCCGCTCGCGAGCAGCAGGGCGAGGCTGAGCAAGAGGCACGGAGCTCGCATCGGAGGCGTCATCCCCGCTGGAGGCGTGAGCACACGCGGAGGCCTCCCACCGCGAGACCCACAGCCGCGACGCCAGCAGTCCGAGCGCCGCGAGCAGCAGCGCGTTGCGCGCCGCCACGATCAGCACGACGTCCGTTTGCGCGTTGATGAGGTCGAAGTAGCGGCTGGGAAACTCGACGTGCGTGAGCACGATCCCGGCCGTGACCAGCGCCGCCACGGCCCGCTGCCCCCACGCCCAGGCCAGCGCGGTGAACGGCGCGAGCCAGATGACGTACTGCGGCGAGAAGACCTTGCCGAGCGTGACGAACGCCAGCAGCGCGGCGAGGCCGCAGAGGACCACGTGCCGCGCCGTCCGCCGGCGCGCCGCCAGCAGCACGATCGCTGCCAGCGCGAGCACGAGCAGCACGGCGAAGACCGCCTCGACGGTGTCGGCGTGGCCGCCGTCCAGCCCGTTTGACTTGAAGCGATCCGGGCGCAGGTTCGTGCCGGTGACGTCCGAGCCGCCGAGCGCGAACAGCACGGTCGCCGCCGTGGACTCGATCTGCACGGGGCGGTCGAGGTGAAACCGAAACGAGTCGACATAGCCGGCGCCGGCGAACGGCAGTGAGATCGCGAGGACGATCGCGGTGAAGATCGCGCCGGCGCGCACCGCCTCGCGCCATTGCCCCCGTCCCGCGAGCCAGGCCAGCGCGACGACCGCGAGCAGGCCCGGAAAGAGCTTCGTCATCGTGCCGACGCCGAGCAGCAGGAATCCGAGGTCGTGGCGCTCGCGTGACAGCATGAGCAGGCCGCCGAGCGCGATCGCGATCGGCAGCGGGTCGAAGTGCGTGCGCACCGACGCGCCGATCAGCACCGGCGAGAGGACGAGCAGCCAAGCCACGGTCACGCCGGCGCGGCCGCCGCCGGCCAGGCGCGCGGCGAGCTGCTGACCGGCGACGAGGCACAGCGCCATCAGCACTGCGAACGTCCACTCGATCGACGCGGGATCGCGACCGAAGATCCCCGCCAGCCAGAGCGGCAGCGCCGCGAGCGGCGGGTACTCGAAGCCGAAGTCGAGGTACGGCAGCTGCCCGTCGTGCAGCAACCTGGCGTACTGCTCGTAGACATAGAGGTCGTTGACGGTGACGTCCGAGAACGGACCGGTCGTCGTCGCGACGGCGAAGACCGCGAGCAGCGCCGCCGCGGCGAGCGCGAGCTGCCGGCGCTCGCTCATCACGTGGTGCGCCGGAGCCACCGCAGCGGCGACAGGGCGACCGGCTCCCCCAAGCGACCGAGCAGCGCGATCATCACGAGGCCGAAGAACCACGGGATGTAGAGGTAGAACCAGTGCGTCACCGCGAGTTGCAGCGCCAGCAGGATCGCTGCGCTGCAGGCGACCAGACCGACGAGGTCGCGCCGTCGCGGGACGAACGCGAGCGCCAGCGCGAGCACGAGCGCCGCTGCCTGCACGACGCGCTGCGCGACGTTGAGCCACTCGACGTCGGGGTCGTACAGGCCCCAGACCGAGAACGGCGATCCGCGCTGCGCCTGAAAGGCGATCGTCTGGTCCCAGAACGCGCGCCACTCGAGGTGCCCCAGCAGCGGTACGAACGCCAGCGACGCGGCGATGCCGAACCCGGCGATGTACGCGAGCAGCGTGCGCGGGCGCAGGCCGCCGTGCGTCGCGAACAGCGGCGCGAGCGCCAGCGGCGCGAACTTCGTCAGCGCCGCGAGTGCCACGAACGCGCCGCGCGCGGGCGGGCTGCCGACCGCCCAGACCGCGGCGAGCACGAGCACCGCCACGAGAGTGTCGTTGGAGTTCGACATGAGCGCGTAGAGCGTGAACGGATACGTGACCCAGGCGTAGGCGAGCAGCACCCCGACGTCTGGCCCGCGCACGCGGCGGCCGATCAGGAACACCAGCAGGCAGGCGAGCAGGTCGAACGCGATCGCCGCGCCGTGGGCGGCCGGCAGGTCGTCCCAGCGCCCGCTCCACGACATCGCCTGCTCGAAGGGCACGTAGGCGAGGTAGACGACGGGGCCGTACGTGTCGCCGCTGGCGTTGTCGCTCGGAAACGCGCCATAGAGCGGCTCGCCGTCGGCGATGCGGTCGGCGCCGATCACGCCGGCGTAGCCGACGTCGATCACGTTGGAGTTCGTGATGTTCAGGGCGACGCGAAAGCCGATCAGGAAGATCACGGCGACGGCCAGCCAGGCGACCGGCACGAGCAGGCGCAACGGCTCGCGCGCCGGCTCGTCGCCCTCATCGCTGCGCCGCAGCCCGACCCACAGCATCCGCGCGAGCAGGTACGCGAGCAGCGGATACAGCAGCGGGACGGCGATGTCGATCCGCGCCGCGTTGAAGAACGCCGTCGAGGCCGAGAACGCGCTCAGCACGAGCAGGTCGAGATGCAGCATCCGCCACGGCCGGCGCAGGAACGGCGCGACGAACAAGATCGCCAGCGGGATCCATATCCACGGCGCGTTGACGATGCGCCCGAACGCGCCGGGATAGCCGCGGGCCATCGACCACGGCACCTGGTACTCCGTCCACGCCTCGAGCACCCGTCCGGTGCGATCGTCGATCAGGACCTGCGCGATCTCCTTGCGCGGCTCACGCGGCGGCGTCCGCGCGAAGTAGGACACCTGCCAGCGGTCGGTGCCCTTGAGGAAGACGTCGCGCGTCGAGCGCGGATGCTCGCGGCGCTCACGGCGCACCTTCTCGACCGCATCGGCGATCGCGCCGACACGCTCCGGCGTCAGCCGGCGCCCGCGGGGCGCGACGTCGGGCCGCTTGGGGCGGACGAGCGCGTTCGGGCTGATCGGCGTGCCGGGCAGCGCCGTCGGCACCCCGGTCGCGGTCGTGCCCGAGGTCGGCTGCTGCGCAACGGCGGGGCAGGCCAGGAG
>DASYVZ010000275.1:0-2544 GCA_035936515.1 Solirubrobacteraceae bacterium
GATCATGCCGACCTTCACGAACGTCGACAGCGAGCGGGCGCTCGGTCGCTGGATGCCATCGCCGAGGTCGACGCAGAAGCCGACATCCTGCTGTTCGGCCACGGCCATCCGTGGCGCGGCGGCGCTCGCGCGGCCGTCGCATCGGCTCGCGCCTAGCCGGGCGCGGCGGGACCTGCGCCGGCCCAGCGCGCGATCTCGTCCGCAAGGCGCGTTCCTGCCAGCGTCACGATGTCGTTGTGTCCGACCCCGCGCAGGACGCGCAGCCGCTTGGGAGCGGGCGCCGCGTCGAACAGCGCCCGAGCGTGCTCGACGGGGACGATCATGTCCTCCTCGCCGTGTAGGACGAGCAGCGGCGCGCGCAGGGCCGCGACCAGGCGCAGGCTGGGATAGGCGTCGGGAACGACTGCCGCCGGGATCAGGCGGTAGTGCAGGCGGGCCATGTCGCGAACGCTCGTGAATGCCGACAGCAACACGAGGCCGGCAGGCGGATGGGCGAGGGCCAGCTCGAGTGCGACAGCACCACCCAGCGACTCGCCGACGTACAGCACGCGCGCGGGATCCACGTCGGGCTGGGCCAGAAGGCAGCCGAGGGCGGCGCGCGCGTCGCGATAGGTTCCCTGCTCGTCCGGGACGCCGCTGCTGAAGCCGTAGCCGCGGTAGTCGAACAGCAGCACGTCGAAGCCGACGGCCGTCAGCACCTCGGCGTGCAGGACGCGGTCGCTGACGTTGCCGGCGTTGCCGTGGCAGAGCAGCACGTGCCCGATCGGCGGTGCGCGCCGCTCGATCCACCAGCCGTGCAGGCGCTGCCCGTCATCGCTCGTCAACTCCAGGTCGCGGTAGGACAGGCCGGCGGCCGCGGGCGTGCGCGCAATGCTGCGCGACGGGAAGTACAGCAGCGCGTTGAGCAGCGGGCGCATCATCGCCCGGACCTTCCCGCTACAGCGCCGCCGCCACCGCGTCGGCATCGTCGGCGGACACCAGCAGCCGCCGAAACGACCCCTCGCGCAAGCGCACGATCACCGCCGGCTTGCCGCGGTACACCGCCACGAAGTCCTTTCCGCCGCGGTAGCGCCAGGTGCCCAGCGCGACCCGCCGCGGAACTCCGGTCCCGGGAGCGCGCACGCCACGCACCTCGCTGAACGGCTTCTGGCTGACGTGCAGATCCTCGACGGCGCTGCGCCGGACGCGGATGTCGCCGTGAAGGCCGCCGAGCTTCTCCCAGCGTGACAGGCGAAGCACGAGATCGGCGTCGTCGACAACGAGCGTTGCCATGACCGAACAGGATCACACAGGACGACGTCGTTCGCTACGGGCGCCGCGCGCTGATCAGGGCGACGCCGTGGCGCTCGCGCGAGCGGGCGCCGAGCTGCCAGGTGAGACGGTCGATGCGCCCGCCGCGCAGCGAGCGCTGCACCGTCCAGCCGCGCAGCAGCTCGCTCAGCCCCGCCTCGTCGTAGACGCGCTGGAAGCCGTCCACGCTCGCCTGCTCATCGAACGGAACCGTCAGCACGAGCAGGCCGCCGGGCGCGACGAGCTCGCGCAGCCGCGCGAGGGCGGCGAGATCCAGGCGCGCGTCGGCGGCCGTCAGCCCGTAGTGCTCGAGGCCGAAGTGCTCGACGGCGGACAGCGCGACCGCCGCGTCGAACGGCTCGGCGGGCGCGGCCAGCTCGTCGATCGTGCACGCCGCGTGCTCGAGGTTCGGATGGCGCAGCGGGTGCGCGCGGGGGTCCACGATCGTGACGCGGTAACCGAGCGTCGCCAGCGACAGGCCGACGGTGCTCTCGCTGCCTCCGACGTCGATGATCCGGGCACCGTCGGGCAGCCCCGCGAGCGCGGCGAAGACGAATGGCTGCTCGACGATCCGCTCGTTGACGAGCAGAACGCCGACGGCACCTGCGGCGTGATGCACCGGCACCGGCGGGTTGAACCAGTGCCCCGCCTGTGCGGCATAGCCGTCGGGGCCAGTGGCCCAGTTGAGAAACGCCGCGCGCGGCGCGTCGAGCTGCGCGAGCTCGCTCGCCGGCTCGGGTACGTCGCGCCAGCCGAGGCCGGCGAGCATGTCGCGGCCGGTGCGGTCGAGGTCGTCGAGGCGGTCGTGGATCGTCGGCCGGTCGAGGCCTTGGCTGCCCAGGCGCGCGTCGATCTCGTGCACGGTCATCCGCACGCGCGGGTCGAGGACGCGCCGCAGCGGCCAGCCCAGCAGGCGCTTGATGCGCTCGGCCGCTCTCACGGTTGCGCGTCGTCGCTCGGCGGCATCCCCGCAGAGGATGACAGCGCCCCGCCAACCGCAGGGAGATCTGCACGGAACCTCCACCTGCGCACGTTAGCGTCGGCGTGATGCGCACCGCTCGCGACATCGGAGAACGTCTGCGTCCCACGCCTGCCGGCGTGGTGGCGGCCTTGGTCGCCGCGCCATGGGTGCTGTGGGCGGTGCTGCGCACGTTCGGCCTCGAGCGCGGCCACCCGCTGGTCGCGCTCCTCGCGTTCTCGCCCTACGCCGCGGCGCTGGCGCCCCTGCCAATCGTCGTCGCGCTGCTTCTGCGC
>DASYVZ010000276.1:0-5106 GCA_035936515.1 Solirubrobacteraceae bacterium
CGCGGCATCCAGGTGCTGATCCCACCCGACGCCAAGAGCCGCAAAGGCACCCGGCCCGGCTGGGACGGCGGCCTCTATGCGTTCATGCGCAGAGTCCTCGCCAGCGAGCGCGGCGGCGAGCTCTACGGCCAACGCCAGGCCATCATCGAGCCCGTCTTCGCCAACACCAAGTTCAACCGCGGCATCGACCGCTTCAGACGCCGCGGGCGAGCCGCCGTCAGGGCCGAATGGCGACTGATCACCGCCACGCACAACCTCCTCAAGCTCCACCGACACGCCACAGCGCCCGCCTGAGGCGCCGCCGGCGCCCCCGGCCGCACGCGTCCGACCGAAACCCCACTCCCTCAGAGAGTCGTTCACCGGCAACGACGCTGCAGCACAGACTTACGCGACAGCCTCGACGACAGGCAGTAGTCCGCGCCGCGCCCGGCCAGAGCGCTCTCAGTGTCATCGTCGCCGGTGGTTGGGCGGTGTCGTCCGACCGATCCGGTTGGTTCTCGGGCTGGCGGCGGGCTGACCCTCAGAGCGCTCGTCGACCGATCGGTCTGGCTCGCAAACGTTCTGTCGCCCGTCGCCGCCCGAGGACCTTCGGCGTGACCTAATAGGAGCGTGGCAGCGCCCCAACTGAGAGCTGTCCGCCGAATCGTCCGCTTCAGCTATCCAAATCGAGGGACGGTGGGGATGATTGTGATCGGAGCGGACACGCACAAGCGCACGCATGCGCTGGCGGCCGTCGACGACGGGACCGGCCGGCTGCACGGCGCGCGCGAAATCGCGGCCAGCGAGGCCGGGCACCTCGACGCGCTGCGCTGGGCGCGCAGTCTGGATGACGATCGGATCTGGGCAATCGAGGACTGCCGCCATGTCTCGCGGCGCCTGGAGCAGGCCTTGATCGCCGCCGGTGAACGCGTGGTGCGCGTCGCGCCGCACCGGATGGGCGCTTCGCGGTGCGGCGAGCGCAAGCCCGGCAAGTTCGATGAGATCGACGCGCGAGCTGTGGCCCGAGCCGTCGTCAAAGATGGGATCGACGCATTCCCCGTCACGCACCTAGATGAGGACGCGATGCAGATCCGTCTGCTGTCAGATCACCGCAGCGACCTGATCGCCGAACGTACCAGGATGCAAAACAGGCTGCGCTGGCATCTCGTCTCGCTGGCCCCCGAGCTCGAAGCCTCGGTGAAGCTGCGAGCGCTTGACCAGCTCGTCGTGCTCGATCGCGTCGACCGGCGCCTGCGCGCGATGACACCCAGCGCCCGCGTCCGGGTCGCGCGCGAAGAGCTCGTGCACATCCGCCGACTCACACGCCAAGTCGTTGCGCTCGAGCACGAGCTACGTGATCTCGTCAAAGCCCATCGTCCCATGCTGCTCGCCGAGACCGGCTGCGGCCCGATGACCGCCGCGATCCTGATCGGCCGCACCGCCGGCGCCCAACGCTTTAGGACTGACGCGAGCTTCGCCAGACAGGCCGGCGTCGCGCCAATCCCCCTGCTCCTCAGGCCAAAGCGACCGCTACCGCCTCAACCGCGGCGGCGACCGCCAGCTCAACCGCGCGCTACACACGATCGCGATCACCCGCGCCCGCCACGATCCCGCCACCAAGGCCTACCTCGCCCGCAAACAAGCCGAAGGCAAGACCAAACGCGAAGCGATCCGCTGTCTCAAACGCCACCTCGCCCGGCACTTTCACCACATTCTCGCCGCCCCAGCCACCCCGCCAACAGACGACCGCATCCTCGTTACCAGCGCACCCGCACCCATGCCCTGCTTGGCATAGGAGGAACGTATGCGCGAAAAGGAACACTCTCTCCAGACAGTCGCGGCTACGCGGATCGCGGCTACGCCTGTCCTCGTCCAAGCGGCGCTGCGCGGCCACCCGGACAGCAGCACTCCCCCATGACTTCGGGGTTTTCGCTACTCAGGGCTAACTGGCATGTGTCCTGCAGAGTCCACTGCAGCTGCGGCCACGACCATTCGACGATTTTTCCGCAAAGCGCCGTGGAGATCGGGGTCGCGGCGGAAGCATGCTGGCATTGGAGTCACACGTGACGGGCCCGCGAGCGACGCGACATGGAGGAGCTAGTCGTCGTCAACCACCGGTGCTGATGCCCAGCCTCAAAGTCGTGATATCGCCTAATTGCAGCCGCCGCTCGAACGCGCTTCCAATCTTCGGGATGATGTGCACGACGTAGAGTTGGCCGCGCTTCAATCCGCTGGCGGCGACGCGACCCTGCGGCACGAGGCCGCCGGGCACTAACGCCGCAGCTTGCGCGGAGATTTCGTCGGCGGCTGTGGATTGATCGAGCAGAACCCCCGACATGTCGTACAGGCGGGTGTCGAATTCGTTTCCTTCCTCAGCGGACACGATCAAGTCCAGCATCGACCCGGTAGCCCTGATCGACTGGAAGCCGCCCTCGGGGCGGATCTGCGACTGCACCACGTCAGCCGGATTGACCTGGGGATGGATGTCAAGTGGTGTCGGGACGGCAGTTGGGATTCGCGACCCGAAGCGCATGTTGTGACGTTGGCGACGCAGGCGCTCCGCGGCGCAATCGATCGGCGAGAAGTACTTGCCGGCGTCAAAGTTGGCGGAGAGCCGATACACGTCGCGTTTACCGTGCGGGTGATCCACGACCGCAGTGACGTGCTTCTCCGGTGCAAGCCCGAGCTTGTCTATGGTCACCTCACCATTGCCGTCCTTCAGCACGCCGACCTGCGCTGACCCCGCCCGTATCCGCATGCCAGGCGCGCGCAGTGTCACGCTTGGGTCGCGGTCATACTCGCACGGCGTGTGGTCCTTCGGGACCTCTGCGACGGAGCCGAACCTCACGGCGTACCGGTCCGTGTCGCCACCCTCATGCTGCCAGGCGTAGGGTAGCTGTCCCCATTGCGTGCTGCTCAAGTCAAGGACGCGGTGATTGCCGTAGGTCTTCGGCGGAATCTCGGTAGCGCACGGGTCCGCAGGCGTATCTCCCTGGCCGTCGAGGCCCTCTCCCCAGTCCCCGGGCAGCGTCTTGCGCCGGTGCCGGATAGACAGGTCGTAGGGGAGAAAACCAATTCGCCCTGATTGACTCGTTACGTCGAGTGTCATCCGGCGGTAACCGAGGGCATTGGCGAGGCAGTCCGGCAGCTGGTAGCCCTGGTAGGACACAAACGTCTTCTTGACGTTGTCCCCGGCCGTGAGCGGCTTGAGCTCACCTGGTAGCTGAAATGCGACGTCTGCGAAGTCGTCGAACGCGAGCTTGTAGCGGTCGACATCTCGCTCGAGCAGCTGAAAACGACCCGCTTCGAAGGTCTTGCCGGCCTCGACGATGCTCGCTGGGTGCGTCAAGTTCGACCAGCTAGGTCCGGTTGCCAGCGTTCCAAGGTCGGTCGGTGTCGTGTCGTTCGGCTCCTGCTTGAGCGCGTCATTCCAGAAGTTCGTGTCGACCATCTCGGCTGCGGGCTCAGGACCGGGCGTGACCCGGTAGTACAGCTCCCAGTCTCCGTTCGGCGTGCTCGTCAGCTTGCGCTGCTTTCCGTCTGCAAGCTTGCTCACCTGCCCGAGCGAGTAGCTCGGGCTGTCGAGGGTCTGGCTGGCCGGGATGTCCGGCCACATCGGCGCCGGAACGGTCGCCTCGTCGTTTTCCCAGGCAGTCACGGACAGATCAAGCGGCTCGTTGCCCACGACGTTGACCGACTGGTTGATCGGATAGCCGGTGCCCTTATTCTCGTCGGAGTCGTCTTCGAGGTCGTGTTCCCAAAAGAGCTGAAGCCACTGGCCGTGCAAAAACGCGGCCATGTGCCACTCGCCGGCCTCGTTTAGGAATCCGGCATCGTGGTCATCGTTGACGTGCAGCGAGTCAAGGTGCACGGTGTAGGACTCCGCTGGTCCTTCAGGAACCTCGACATACCCGATGTCGATCTCGAAGAAGTCCGTCACGTCGGGCGAAACCAGACCACCTTCGGCTTTGGGGCCCTGTACCGCCACCTCGACATGGTCATCCTTGACCTCCAACGAGACCTTGGCCGGATCGCCCTGCACGACACGGGCGTACAGCCCCATCTCCGTGTTCGCAAGCTCGCCGGGGCGGTCGATCTTGAAGGTGAAGGGCTTCGTCCATCGGTGGTGGTAGTACTTGCCCGGGACCCGGTTGAACCAGACGCGCGCGCGTCTGACAAGGGCCGTGTTCCCGCCCGGCCGAACTCGCCTCTCGACGAGCCGGTCACTCTCGATCGCAAAGATCGGATGAAGCTCTGTCTTCGGCGCGTGGCCGCAGTCAAAGACCCAGCGCCCGTACGCCGTGACGTGATCGCCTGGGGTTGGCCGCGCTTGGCGGCCGTCGATGTTGTTCGGCGGCAGCCCAAGCGTCTCCGTCTCGAGGACGAGCGGGTGGTTCGGGTCGGCTTCGAGCACGAGGTTGCGGCTCGCGTCGGTCGGCACGAGCTTCGCGTCCCAGTCGTGGCTCAAGTGGATGTCTGGAGTGTCCTCCCATGAGACGGACACCGTGTCGAGCGTGCCCTCAGCTTTGCGATTCGGGTTTTCCTCATCTTCGTCCAAGACGACGGTCGGCCACTTGAGGTCGGGCTCACTGATCCACGCGGGCGTGTTTATTGGCGGGCATTCCGCTTCGTACTCCCAGAGCTGGGGAGGAACCTGGTGGCCGGCGGCCTGGGCGCGAACGCGCGCGCGCGTAAACGTTCGCGTTCGCTCCTGGTCGGACCCAACGTCCGTGCTGACCCGCGGCCGCGGCGGGTCGCCGCCAGTCTCGACGATGCCCCACGTCTGCGGCGAGGTGGGGTTGAAGCCGCTTGGCCAGGCGCCGCGCGTGACCGGCATGGTGAGCGGCCGCGGCCGGATGCCGAGGCGTTTTCCCGGTGTCAGAGACGGAATTGCCTTCCGTGCGATAGAGCCGGTATAAGAGAGTGCCATCCTCAAGGGCTTGTTCAACGCAAACGGTGCGAGCGCGTCAAGCGGCACCTTGAGCTCGCCCGTCCACCATGGCGAGCGGAAGTGGTCGATGTCATCGTTAAAGCCCCAGACCCGGCCCCTGCCGATGAAGCCCTCGACACCAGCTACCTGCCCCGCACGGAAGGAGTCGTTGGCGCCGGCGCTGACCTCAAGGGCAC
>DASYVZ010000277.1:0-7350 GCA_035936515.1 Solirubrobacteraceae bacterium
GCGTGGGCGATCGCGCCGCCGGCCTCGATCCACGTGGTGCGCGACGCGCGCGCAACCTTCGTGGTCAGTGCCGCGGCCGCGGCCGCCGTCAGCGCGGCGGCGGGACCGCCCCCGCCGGGCAGCTCGTGCGGCGAGGCGAGCGCTGCGAGCACGTCCGTGAGCGAGCGACTGAGCAGAGCCGATCCGGGGGCAGGGGGCACCGGCCGATCGTATCCGCATCGCCCGACGAGTCAGCCGCCTGCTTCGCCGGCGCGACCTACAGCAGCTCGCGCAGCGTGTCCTTCTCCGCCAGCCGTTCGAGCTTGGACAGCGAGCGTGACTCGATCTGGCGGATGCGCTCGCGCGAGACGTTGAAGCGGCGCGAGACCTCGGTGGCCGTGCAGGGCTCCTCGCCGCCCAGGCCGTAGCGCAGCTCGAGCACACGGCGCTCGCGATCGTTGAGCGTGTCGAGCATCCGACGTACGGCGTCGACGTAGACGCCGGCCGCGGCGGTCTCGAAGGCCGAAGGCGTGTGCTCGTCGGCGATGAACTCGCCCAGCACGGAGCTCCCGTCGTCGCCGACGGGCTGCTCGAGCGACACCGGCGTCTGCGCCCACGCACGCAGCGCGATGACGTGCGTCGTGTTCAGGCCGGTGCGCTCCGCGATCTGCTCGATCGTCGGCTCGCGCCCGGAGGTGCTCGCCAACTCGCGCTCGGCGGCCAACACGGCCTTCAGCTGCTCATTGAGGTTGACCGGGATGCGGATCGTGCGGCCCTTGTCGGCAAGCGAGCGGGCGATCGCCTGGCGGATCCACCACGTGGCGTACGTCGAGAAGCGAAAGCCCTTGCAGGGATCGAACTTCTCGACCGCGCGGATCAGGCCGAGCGTGCCCTCCTGGATGAGGTCGAGGAACGGCAGCCCCTGCCCACGGAAGCGCTTCGCGATCGAGACGACGAGCCGCAGGTTGGCCTCCACCATCCGCTGCTTGGCGCGCAGGTCGCCGCGCCGCACGCAGTGCGCAAGCGAGATCTCCTCGTCCGGCCGCAGCAGCCTGATCGCGCGGATGTCGCGCATGAAGAGATCCAGTGCCTCGATCGCACCCTCCGTGCCGGGCTGTTCGCCTCCCTTCACCGGGGTCGACGGTAGCACGACCGTTCGTACAAAATCATTAGCGCTTCGTTGCTTGTAGGCATACGCTGACGGCGTTGAGCGAGCCTCCGATCCCGATCCTGCCAAGCCCGCGTGAACCGCGCGTGCGCGGCCATCACCTGCGCGGCCAGATCCTCAGGCGTGCCGGCGACCTCGCCTCGATCGACGGGCTCGAGCAGGTTTCGATCGCGCGGCTCGCGACGGCGATGGGAATGAGCAAGAGCGGCCTGTACGCGTACTTCACCTCCAAGCAGGACCTGCAGCTCGCGACGATCGACGCCGCGTGGGCGATCTTCTCAGAGCACGTGCTCGAGCCCGGCGACGACGGCGTCGAGGCGCTGCTGGAGCGCTGGATCTCCTACTACGAGCGCGAGGTGTTCGCCGGCGGCTGCGTCTTCGTGACGGCCGGGATGGAGTTCGCCAACCGCGACGGGCCGGTGCACGACGCGCTGGCGGCGGCGATCGAGCGCCAGATCGCGGCGCTCGAGCAAGCGCTGCGCAGCGAGCACGGCAACGGTGGCGATCCGGCGCAGCACGCCTTCGAGTTGCACGCACTCTTGACCGGCGCCAACCACCGCTTCCGGATCAGCCGCGACCGCGCGGCGTTCGCGCAGGGACGAGTTGCCGTCGCACGCGTGCTCGCGCGGTCCTAGGCGAGCAGCCGGCCGCGCAGCTCCGTCCACAGCGCCCCGTATGCCTGCGCCGCGCGGCCGCGCGCGGCGAACTGCGCGAGCGCGCGCCGTTGCGAGCCCATCCGTTCGACGTCGGTCGCCGCCGGGATCGTCGTGCGCAGCACCCCGCCGTCGCCGGCCAGCTCCTGGACGACGCTGCGGTGCAACGCCTTGCGCCCGTCGACCATCGAGAAGAACGCGACGATCCGCGGGCGCGGCTTCGCGACGCTCTTGGCCACGAACGCGCGCAGCTGGTCGTACGTACGCAGCGACAGCGGCGTCGGGATGAGCGGCACGAGCAGCACGTCGGCGGCCGCGAACACGTTCTCCGATGCGAGCGAGATCGCCGGCGCGCAATCGAGGAACGCGTAGTCGTACTCGCCGTTGAGCGGGGCGAGGACACGTGCGAGCGCTTGCGTGGGGCGCTTCGTCGCGTCGAGTGCAAGGTCCATCCTGCGGTAGGAGAAGTCGGCCGGCAGAAGGTCGAGGCGAGGGTGGTCTGACCCCTTCAGCAGCGACGCGGGATCGCGTTTGCCGCGGACGAGCTTCGCGCCGCCGCCGCGCACCTTCGGCCTGACGCGCAGCAGATAGCTCGCGGCGCCCTGCGGATCGAGGTCCCACAGCAGCACGCGCGCGCCCTCCTCGGCGGCCGTCCAGGCGAGGTTCACCGCGGCCGACGTCTTGCCGACGCCGCCCTTGATGTTGTAGAGCGCGACCGTGGTGGCCATCGTCACCCGAAGATCTGCCGGACAAGCCTGCGCTGCGGCTTGGCTGCGAACTGCGCGAACCGCTCCGCGAACTGCTCGCGCGCCTGCGCCTGCTCCTCGCCGAGGCGCTGGACGAGCACGCCCATCGCCATCAGCGCCGCGGCGCCGCCCTCCAGCGCGGCGATCTCGTCGCCGAGCGCGCGCAACGCATCGGCCTGCACCTCGCGATCCTGAAAGCGGCCAAGCACGTCCTGCAGGCCCTTCAGCGTCGCGACCATCGGCTTGGTGACCTCCGCGGGATAGATCGAGGCGAAGAACTCGAGCAGGTAGCGCAGCTCCTTGCCCTTCTTGCGCAGGTCGTGCAGTGCCTCGGGCGGGCTGTCGGCCTCGATCGCGCGGCCCATCTTCACCATCCGGCGGTAGACCTTGCCGATCCGCTCGCCGGCGACGTCGCTGATCGGGCGGGCGGCGTCGGGACGTTCGTCCTCCGCGGAGGCGACGAGCGCGGCGAGGAAGTCGCGCCAGTTGTCCAGCAGCGTGTCCGTGCGCGCCGAGCGCAGCCCGCGCACCATCGTCGCGCGCTCCGCGGCGAGCCGCTGCTCGAGCAGCGCGCGCAGCGGCGCGACGCTCGGCGCCGTCTGCGCCGGCAGCGTCGCGACGAGGTCGGGAAACTCGAGCAGCTGGACGTCGAGGTCGCGCGTCGGCCCCGTCAGGATCTGCAGCTCGCGAAATTCGGCGCGAAAGACCCTCAGCGGCTCCGGTGGGAAAACGCCGCGCAGCTCGCGCTGCAGCGCGCGCGAGCGGCGCACCGCGACGCGCAGGTCGTGCAGGTACTCGGTATCCGCGCCCGTCAGCGTGCCGGGCACGTTGGCCTCGATGATCTCGAGCAGCCGGTGCAGCACCGCAACGGCGGCGGCGTCGGCGCGCATGTCGGGCGTCAGCGCCACACGCAGCTTCGACGACGTCCCGCCGACCACGCCGCCGGCCGCCGCGATGGCCTCGTCGTGCAGCGGTTGCGCCACGGGCTGCAGATCGAGGACGCCGGTCAGCAGCGCGAGCACGCGCTCGTAGTCGTCGTCGTAGCCGCGCACGCCCGCGACGTTCAGGCGCGCGCGCAGCGCGATCTGGTCTCCATCGGCGGGCAGGACGGTCGGCTCCTCGGCGTCCAGGCGCACGACGATCTTGCCGAGATCGTCGAGCACGTTGACCGGCAGCAGGCGGCTGCGGACCCGCACGGTCGGCTCGAGAACGCGCATCTCGACGATCGGCTCGAGTCGTTCGCGCAACGCTCCGGCCGGCAGATCGACGGCCGCGACGCGACGCAGGCCGCGCGGCAGATCGGCCGCCGCGTGTTCGGCGTAGGTCTGCGCGTCGGTCAGCGCCAGGCGGCTGCCGGTGTCGACGAGCGCGAGGCCGGCGGCGTGCAGCCTCCCGTCGAAGGTGTCCCAGAAGGTCCGGTCGGTGCGGTGCGCGCGCTGGGTGACGACCGCGACGTGCTCGGCGAGGCGATCAGCCGCGGTCGACGCATCGACGCGGTCGGGCAGCAGCAGTTCAGTCCGCGGCACCGCGTTCACGTCGCGCAGTCTGCCAGCGCGACGCGAGCGCGGCGCACCGGCAGGCCGATCAGGTGTCTCCCCGCGTGATCTCCTCCGGACCACCGGCCCGGTGCTCGGCCTCCTCGCGTCCCGGGTGGTCGAGGGGCAGGTCGTGCGCGCTGATCTCGTCGTGCGCCTCGGGCGTGTCGCCCAGCGGGGTCTCGTCGTCGGGCGTCACGGGCCCGAGCGGCTCACTGGACTCCTGGTCGTGGGGCGGGGCCTCGTGTGTCTCGTCGTCGTGCATCCGGCGGCTACGAGGAAAGACGCGCCCGGAGGAGCTTCTTGCCCTCTTCGGCGCCCTTGCGACTCTCGGCCTGCGCCTTGCGAAACAGCGTCGCGAGCTCGTCGTCGTCGGCCCGCTCGGCATCCTGGATGTAGGTCTCCATCCGCAGCACGTTCTCGAGGCACGACTGCGTGAACCAGATGATGTTGTAGTCCTTGTCCTTCGTTCCGGTGAGCTGCCCGGTCTCGGCCTGCGTGCTCATCAGCAGCACCTCCTCGATGGTGGATAGGGCTCGTCACCTGTTACCCGCCGCCTGCCGGACCATCCCCCGGATTGCGGCGCCGCGGCAAGCGACGGCGGCCAGCCCGCGGCTCCGGCGAGCGTTCCGACATACGGCGTTGACGTCGGTCGGATCCGGGGTACGGGCGATGCCGTGGTACCCGCTCTGCTCGATCCCGCCGGCCCGCTGCGCGCCATCTGATGCGCGTCGCCGTCGTCGGCGCCACCGGGAACGTCGGGACCAGCCTGCTGCGCGCGCTCGGCGACGACGCCTCGATCGAGGAGATCGTGGGCATCGCGCGGCGCCGGCCACAGCTCTCCTTCCCGCGCACGACCTGGCTCTGCGCGGACATCGTCACCGACGACCTCGTGAGCGCGTTTCGCGACGTCGACGCCGTCGTCCACCTCGCGTGGCTGATCCAGCCTTCGCGCGATCGCCGAGTGACCCGCAGCGTCAACGTCGACGGCTCGCGGCGCGTGTTCGAGGCCGCGGCCGCGGCGGGCGTCCGCGCGATCGTCTACGCCTCCTCGGTCGGCGCCTACTCGCCGGGACCGAAGGATCGCCACGTCGACGAGAGCTGGCCGACGGACGGCATCCCGACCTCGTTCTACTCGCGCGACAAGTCCGACGTCGAGGCGATCCTCGACGGCTTCGAGGCGGCGCATCCGGACATCCGCGTCGTGCGCCTGCGGCCGGGCCTGATCTTCAAGGGCGAGGCTGCGTCCGGCATCCGGCGGCTGTTCGCGGGGCCGCTGCTGCCGACGGCGCTGCTGCGGCGGCGGCTGATCCCGATCGTGCCCGCGATCGACCGGCTGCGCTTCCAGGCCGTGCATTCCTTCGATGTCGGCGAGGCCTACCACCTGGCGCTGACGCGCGACGTGCGCGGTGCGTTCAACGTCGCCGCCGAGCCCGTGCTCGACCCGCCCGAGCTGGCCCGGCTGCTCGAGGCGCGTCCGGTCTCGGTGCCCCCGCGCGCGCTGCGGATGGCGGTCGACGCCGCTTGGAAGCTGCGCCTGCAGCCGACGCCCCCGGGCTGGCTGGACCTCGCGCTCGGCGTGCCGCTGATGGACACGACCCGTGCGCGCGAGGAGCTCGGCTGGACACCGGCGCACACCGCCGGCGAGGCGCTGCTGGAGCTGATCGACGCGATGCGCCGCGGCGAGGGGCTTGACACCGCCCCCCTGGAGCCCGGCGGCGCGGGGCCGCTGCGCGTGCGCGAGTTCCTGACGGGCGTCGGCGCGCGGTCGCGCGGCTGACGGTCACTTCCAAGGCGACCGCCAGGATCGCCGGGTGCATTTTCCGCTGTGGCCGGTGCCGCGCCCCGAGCGGTGCCCCGGCGCAGTGCAACCCACGCGAGCCCGGGCGCCCAGCCGCACCCGCGCGATCCTACGAGTACGGCGCGTAGCGGTGATGGAGCATGAGGTCGTTGCCGTCGGGGTCCGTGAAGAGCGCCATGTGACACACGCCGGTGTCCAGTGTTTCGCCGGCGAACACGACGCCCTTCGCCTCGAGCTCGGCGCGAGCCGTCGCCACGTCGTCGACGTGCATGGCGGGGTGAGCGTTCTTCTGCGGCGAGAACGCCATCCCGAGCCTCTCCGGTTCCCAGATGCCGAAGCACGTCTCCCCTGCCCATACCTCGTACCTTCCGCGCTCGTCGGGGCGCAGCCCGAGCGTGTCGACGTAGAACGCGCGGGCCCCCTCGGCGTCCTGCGACGGGATGCCGACGAAGTCAAGCTTGCTGATCATGATCTCTCCTAGACTCGATGGATGGCCTTCCAGCGCGGCACCGACGGCTCCGATCCACCTCGCGCGCAGCCGATCACCGCGCGCGCGGCCGCGCACGAGGAGCGTCATGCCTCACGCCCCTGGCGGCTGGGCCCCGCAACGCTCGCCTGCCCGCGCTGCGACGCCCCTGTCGCCCTGGGCGGCCGCGCCGTGAAGTTCTCTGAGCACCTGGATTGCCCATTCTGCCGCCACAGCGCACCTCTGCGCGAGTTCGTCTCCCTCGCGGTGCCCTCCCGCCCCGCGCGCATCGAGATCCGGATGATCGCCCGCCCTCGCCGCAGCCGTTGCAACTCGCGCCCGGCGGCCTAGTCATCACAACATGTGGGCCAGCGCGTCTGGCTGACGGTTCACAACCTCGAATAAAGGAGTGAACGATGGCACTGCCGCTCCTGCGCCGAAACGATGATGACGTTCGCGCCCGTCCGACACCGGGCGCGCCCGCGGGCTGGGAGCCGCGACGCGAGCTCGAAGAGCTGCGCGACCGGCTCGATCGCCTCATGGACTCGCTCTGGCAGCCGACCGACGAGACGCTCGGCAGCGCGCTCGGCTGGGCGCCCGCCGTCGACGTCGAGGAGGCCGACGACGCGTGGATCGTTGAGGCCGAGCTTCCCGGCATCAAGGAGAAGGACATCGGCATCGAGCTACACGGCACCGAGCTGAGCATCAGCGGTGATATCGCGGAGCGCAAGCGCCGCGGCATCCTGCGCCGCTCGTCGCGGCGCGTCGGCCGCTTCGACTACCGGGTCAACCTCCCCGGCATCAGCGACACCGAAGAGGTGCGGGCGACGCTCGACCAGGGCGTCCTGACGGTGCGCGTCCCGAAGCCCGAGCACGCCAAGCGCCGCCGCATCCAGATCCAGAAGGGCTGATCGGCCTGCCGCCTAGTGACGACCGGCCGGCTGCGCGCGCAGCGCCGCCACGCGCGCCGCGTGCTCGGCCCGCGCCGCGAGCGCCCAGTCG
>DASYVZ010000278.1:0-5307 GCA_035936515.1 Solirubrobacteraceae bacterium
TTGCACGTGGCGCGCTGCCGTTCAGCGCAGCGCGACGGTCCGCCCGTCGAGGAAGTAGTCCGCCGAGGCGATGAGCTCGTCGATGAGCGTCTGCGGCACCTCGCCGTCGGTGGTGAGGATCATCACCGCGTGCTCCTGATCGCCGTTTGACGGCGTGTGCCCGACGGCGGCCGACCCGATGTTGAACCCGCGCTCGCCGAAGAACGTCCCGACCTTGCCGATGACCCCGGGGCGGTCGACGTAGCGAAACAGCGTCAGGTACGGCTCGAGCTGCAGGTTGAAGCGCTGTCCCCACGCCTGCAGCAGGTGCGGGCGGTTGCGGTTGCCGATCGTCGTGCCGGCAACCGTGGTCGTGCCGGAGCCGCAGACGACGCTGACGCGCACGAGGTCGGTGAAGTCGTGCGCCGTCGTGCTCGACGTCCCGCTGACGCGAATCCCGCGCTCGTCGGCGATCGCGTGCGCATTGACCTCGTTGATCGGCTCCTCGGTCCTGCCCTGGAGCACCCCGAGCAGGACGGCGGTGACGAGCGGGCGGGTGTCGCGCTCGGCGATGCGCCCGAGGCACTCGACCTCGATCGCGTCGATCGAGCTGCACAGCGCCAGCTGCGTGCCGAGCCGGCCGAGATGGCGGCAGAGCGGCAGGAACGGGCCGAGCTCCTCCATGTCCTCGGGCTTGATCGTCGCCGCGTTGACCGCCGTCGTCACGCTGCCGCCCAGCAGAGCGGCGACGATCTGCTCCGCCGCCTGATACCCGGCGCGGTCGGTCGCCTCGGTCGTCGAGGCGCCGAGGTGCGGCGTGACGATGACGTTCGGATAGCCGAACAGCGGGTGGTCGGTCATCGGCTCGCTGCGGAAGACATCGAGCGCCGCGCCCGCCACCTTGCCGGCGTCGAGCGCCGCCTTGAGGTCGTCGTCGACGATCAGCGAGCCGCGCGCGACGTTGAGGATGCGCACGCCGTCACGCATTTTCGAGAAGGCCGCCGCGCCGAGCCAGCCGTTCGTCTCGGGCGTGTTGGGCAGGTGCACGGTGATGAAGTCCGCCTGCGCGTAGAGCGCGTCCGACGTGTCGCACTTCACCACGCCCGCGTTCTCGTAGAGCTCGCTTGCGACGTACGGGTCGTAGGCGACGACGTTCATCCCGAAGGCTCGGGCGCGCGCCGCGACGAGCTGGCCGATGCGCCCGAAGCCGAGCACGCCGAGCGTCTTGTCCATGAGTTCGGTGCCCGTGAACTTCTTGCGCTCCCAGCGCCCCGCGATGAGTGCGCCGTGGGCCTGGGGGATGTTGCGCGCGAGGGCCAGCAGCAGCGCCATCGTGTGCTCGGCGGCGGTCACGATGTTCGAGCGAGGTGCGTTGGCGACGATGATGCCGCGCTTCGTCGCGGCCGCGACGTCGATGTTGTCGATCCCGACGCCGGCGCGGGCGATCGCGCGCAGCTTCTCGGCGCGCGCGATCAGCGGGGCGTCGACCTGCGTCGCCGAGCGCACGAGGAGCCCGACGTAGTCACCGATGCGCTCCTCGAGCTCGCGACGGCTCCACTCGCCGCCGAGATCGACCTCGAGACCGGCGACCTTCAGCAGCTCGAGGCCGCTCTCCCCCACGGCCTCGGCGACGAGCACGCGCTCGCTCATCGCGAGCTCCGGCGTCGCGGGGCGATGTCGGCGATCCTCGAGCAACGGTGCGCCGTCATGCCGCTGTCCGGCTGCGCTCGACGACCCAGTCGATGCAGGCCGTCAGCGCGCGCACGTCGGCGGGCTCGATCGCCGGGAACATCCCGACGCGCAGCTGGTTGCGACCGAGCTTGCGGTAGGGCTCGACGTCGACGATCCCGTTGGCGCGCAGCGTCGCGGCGACGGCGGCGGCGTCGACCGTCTCGGCGAAGTCGATCGTGCCGACGACGAGCGAGCGCTTGGCGGGGTCGGCGACGAACGTCGTCGCGTAGGAGGAGTCCTCCGCCCAGCCGTAGAGCGCATCGGAGGACTGCGTCGTGCGCGCCACGCACCAGTCCAGGCCGCCGTTGCCGAGCATCCAGTCGAGCTGGTCGGCGAGCAGGACGAGCGTCGCGAGGGCCGGCGTGTTGAGCGTCTGGTCCAGGCGCGAGTTGTCCAGCGCGGTCTGCAGGCGCAGGAACTCCGGGATCCAGCGTTCGGTCGCGTCGATCTGCGCGATGCGCTCGATCGCCGCCGGGCTGAGCAGCGCGAGCCACAGCCCGCCGTCGGACCCGAAGCTCTTCTGCGGCGCGAAGTAGTACGCGTCGGCCTGCGCGGCGTCAAGCGGCAGCCCGCCGGCGCCGGAGGTGGCGTCGATGAGCACGAGCGGGTCGTCGCCTCCGCTGGGGCGGACCACCGGAACCATCACGCCGGTCGACGTCTCGTTGTGCGCCCAGGCGACGGCGTCGGCGGCGCCATCGGCAATCGGCTGCGGCGCGTCGCCGGGCTCGGCCTGCAGGACGATCGGGTCCCCGAGGAACGGAGCGCCGCGCGTGACGTCCGCGAACTTGCGGCTGAACTCGCCGTAGGTCAGGTGCAGCGAGCGCTCGCGCACGAGCGATAGCGCGGCGGCGTCCCAGAACGCCGTGGTGCCGCCGTTGCCGAGCGCCACCTCGTAGCCGTCGGGCGCGCCGAAGAGCTCGGCGATGGCGCTTCGCACGCGGCCGACGAGCGCGCGGACCGGCTTCTGGCGGTGCGACGTGCCGAGCAGCGCCGCGTGCTCGCCCGCCAGCCGGGCGAGCGCGGCGGAACGGACCTTCGACGGCCCGCAGCCGAACCGGCCGTCGGACGGCATCAGGTCGGCGGGGATCCTCAACTGCGTCGTCGTCGTCATCTGCAGGTGGGCGGGGCTACTCGCTGAACTCGGTGTCGATCCAGTCCATCATCGAGCGCAGCTCCCTGCCGGTCGTCTCGACGTGCCCGGCAGCCTGTTCGGCGCGCATGCGCTTGAAGTTCTCCTGCCCCGCGCGGTTCTCGGCGATCCACTCGCGGGCGAAGTCGCCTGACTGGATCTCGGCGAGGATCTGCTTCATGTTCGCCCGGGTCTCGTCGGTGATGACGCGCTTGCCGCGCGTGTAGTCGCCGTACTCGGCTGTGTTGGAGATCGAGTAGCGCATCCCCGCCAGGCCCTTCTCGTACATGAGGTCGACGATCAGCTTGAGCTCGTGCAGGCACTCGAAGTAGGCCATCTGCGGGTCGTAGCCCGCGTCGACGAGGGTTTCGAAGCCGGCTTGGACGAGCTCCGACGCGCCGCCGCAGAGGACGGCCTGCTCACCGAAGAGGTCGGTCTCGGTCTCGTCTTTGAACGAGGTCTCGATGACGCCGCCGCGCGTGCAGCCGATGGCCTTGGCGTAGGCGAGCGCGAGCGCCTTCGCTTGCCCGGTCGCGTCCTGCTCGACGGCGACGAGCCCGGGGACGCCCGAGCCCTCGAGGTACTGGCGGCGCACGAGGTGGCCGGGGCCCTTCGGCGCGACGAGCGCGACGTCGACGCCGGACGGCGCCTGCACCTCGCCGTAGTGGATCGAGAAGCCGTGGCCGAAGAGCAGCATGTTGCCCTCTGCGATGCCGTCCTTGACCTCGCCCTCGTACACCTCGCGGTGCAGCTCGTCGGGGACGAGCATCATCACGAGGTCGCCGCGGCTGGCGGCATCGGCGACGCCGAGGACCTCGAGCCCGTGCTCCTCGGCCTTCGCCGCCGAGGCGGAGCCCTCACGCAGGCCTACGACGACGTCGACGCCCGAGTCCTTGAGGTTCAGCGAATGGGCGTGGCCCTGCGAGCCGTAGCCGATGATGGCGACGGTCTTGCCGGCGAGGAGGGTCAGGTCTGCGTCGTCGTCGTAGTACATGGCGCGCCATGCTACGCACCGGCCGCGGCCACGTGTGTGAGGCCCGGCAGCGACGCCGAGCCGTCGTCGGCCACGTACTGCGCCAGGCGCGCGTCGACCGCGTCGCGCAGATCGTCGCGCTGGGCCGGCGTCAGCGCGCCGACCGCCTGCCCCAGGGTCGTCGAGATGTCGAGCATCGTGTCCCACCAGTCATCGAGGCTCCGATAGCGATAGACGATCGCGACCTGCTCGACGACGATGTCGTCAAAGCCGGTGGCCTCGAGCAGCCCGACGATGCGCTGCGGGTCGCGGAAGGCGAACATGTCCGGCTCGTCGAGGTCGGGCGGGTCGATCGCTTCCATCGCGATGAGCTCGGCGGTCGGCGCCGACGCCCACGGGTTCTCCGACGGGTCGGCCCAGGCGGCGAGCGCCAGGCGGCCGCCCGGGCGCAGGACGCGGCGCGTCTCGCCCAATGCGGTGGCCGGATCGGCGAGCAGCATGTACACCCAGCGGGCGAGGACGCCGTCGAGGCCCGCCGTGGGCAGGTCGATCCACTCCGCGTCGATCGTGCGGAACTCGACGTTGGTGACGCCGAGCTCGGCGGCGCGGGCGCGCGCCTGGTCGAGCATCTCGTCGACGACGTCGGAGCTGATCAGGGTCCCGCCCGGCTCGATCAGCTCGGCAGCGAGAAAGCCCGTGTCGCCGGGCCCCGCGGCGAGCTCGAGCACGCGATGGCCGGGCTGCGGGTCGATCGCGTCGACCATCCAGTGCGAGACGGGCTCGGCGGCGGCCTGTATGACGTGGCGATACGTGCCCCACGCGCCGGCCGCCTCGGCCCAGCGCGCGCGGCTCGTCGTACGGTACGCCTCAGGGTCGATCGGTGGCATCAATCCTCCAGAGACCGGCGCAGCAGCTTCCCGGAGACCGTTCTCGGTAGCTCGCGGGTGAATTTGAAGACCCTGGGCACCTTGTAGCCCGCGAGTCGCACACGACAATAACCGCGCAGCTCGTCAGATGTGGCGGTCTCTGCACCTCGCAGGACGACGGTCGCGACGACGCGCTCGCCCCACTCGGGGTCGGCGGCGCCGTGCACAGCTGCCTCGGCGACCGCGGGATGGCTCTCGAGCACGGCCTCGATCTCGGCTGGGGCGACGTTCTCGCCGCCCGTGACGATCGTGTCCCCGGCGCGCCCGGTGACCGTCAGGTGGCCGGCGCTGTCGACGAAGCCCTCGTCGCCCGTGTGCAGCCAGCCGTCGGGCGCGACGGCGGCGGGAGCGACCGTCGGACCCGTGACGAGGATCTCGCGGTGGGCGCCGATGCGCACGCGCGTGCAGAAGAGCGGCGGCCCACCCGTCGTCACCTGCGAGCAGGCCTCGGTCAGTCCGTATGTGCTCACCGTCGGCACGCCGGCGGCGGCGGCTCGAGCGAGCAGGGCCGGCGTGATCGGCGCGCCACCGACGAGCGCCGCGCGCAGGCGCGGCGGGTGGCGCAGGCC
>DASYVZ010000279.1:0-2306 GCA_035936515.1 Solirubrobacteraceae bacterium
GTCGTCGAGGACTACGGGCGCCACGACATCCTGACGTTCGCCAGCGCGATCGCGTTCCAGGTGTTCTTCGCGATCATCCCGCTGACGCTGCTCGGCCTCGGCCTGCTCGGTGGCTTCGGCCTCGAGGAGCAGTGGACGAAGGAGTGGTCGGACACCGTGCGCAAGTCGGTCTCCGAGCCGGCGTTCGCCGTCATCGACGACACGGTCAGGCAGGTCGTGGGCGGCCGGCAGCTGTTCTGGATGACGGCCGGCGCGGTGATCGCGGTGTGGGAGATCTCCGGCGCCACGCGGGCCATCATGAGCGTGTTCGGGCGCATCTACGGCAGCGAGCGCGAGCGGACGTTCCTCGAGCGCATCCGCGACTCCGTCGTGCTGGGGTTCGCCGTGACGGTCCTGCTGCTGGCCGCCGCCGCGAGCGTGATCGTCGGCGACGTCGCCCTCGGCCACCTCGGCATCCACTCCTCGCTCGTCCTCTGGCTGCGCTGGCCGGTGGCGCTGGCGCTGCTGTTCGCGGTGGTCGCGCTGCTGGTGGCCAAGGCGCCGGCGGACCCTCACCCGGTGCAGTGGGTGACGTTCGGCGCGGCGCTCGTGGTCGCCTCCTGGGTCGTCACGTCGCTCGTGCTCGGCTGGTACCTGACGAGGATCGCCGACTACGGCTCGATCTTCGGCGCGCTGGCGACGCTGATCGTGACCCTCACCTACCTCTACTTCGCGTCGGCGGCGTTCCTCACGGGAGCGGTCCTCGACGCCCGCGTCCGCAGGCGGATCGAGGGGGACAGGAGCGGCGACGGCGGCTAGAGTCGCCGCCCATGGCTGCCGCGACCGTGACGATCCCGCCCGCTACGGCGCAGATCGACTACGACGACCTGTACGCGCGCTGGGAGAAGGGCAACTGGCGTGCCACCGAGATCGACTTCTCCCAGGACCGGATCGACTGGCACGAGCGCATGTCGGCCGAGCAGCGCCGCGGCGCGCTGTGGCTGTTCACGCTGTTCTTCCACGGCGAGGACACCGTCGCGGACACGCTGAGCCCGTACGTCGACGCCGCGCCGCTCGAGGAGCAGAAGTACTTCCTCACCACGCAGCAGGTCGACGAGGCGCGCCACAGCGTCTTCTTCAAGCGGTTCATGCACGAGGTCGTCGGCCTCGGCGACGGCACCGTCGGCGGCACGCTGCGAGCAACGCTGCCGGAGCTCACGTGGGGCCACCGGCAGACGTTCGGGCAGCTCGAGCAGATGGCGGCGCGGCTGCGCGACGCGCCGGAGGACCGCAACCTGCTGGCGAGCGCGATCACGCTCTACCACATCATGATCGAGGGCGGCCTGGCCCAGTCCGGCCAGCACATGATCGAGCGGATGCTCGACGAGCTCGACCTGCTGCCGGGCTTCCGGGAGGGGATGCGCAACGTCTCCACCGACGAGCAGCGGCACATCGCGTTCGGCGTGCGCGTGCTCGCGGACCTCTACGCCGCCGATCCCGAGCCGGTGCAGGAGGCGATCATCGGCACGTTCCGCGAGGTGCTGCCGATCAGCACCTGCGTCGCGCAGATCCCCGGGTGGGACCTCTCGTACACGCGCTCGCTCGGCTACGAGCTGGAGGACCTGTACGAGGAGGGCGCGCGGATGCAGGAGGCGCGGCTGCGCGCGATCGGGCTGCCGCTCGACGACGTCCCGAACTTCCCGCTGCCGCTCGACCTCCCGCCGCGCGAGCGCGGCGAGCGCGGCATCAAGCTGATGAAGGCGCAGTACCTCGGCCCGAAGGAGGGCGCGTTCGTCCCCGACGACGAGGCGACGGAGATCCTCTTCGACCAGATGCGGCGCCAGGTGGTCGCGGGCGCCGTGCGGCGCGGGACGGTCATCCAGTGGGACTTCACCGACCACGAGCCGTGGCACCTCGTCGTCGACGACGGGGCGACGCGAGCGCTCCGCGGCAGGGCGCCCGCACCCGACCTCGTCCTGCGGTCGAGCTTCGAGGACTGGGTGGACGTCACGGCGGGCCGGGTGGAGCCGGCCAAGCTGCTGCTGCGCCGCCGGCTGCGGCCGAGCGGCAAGCTGCGCCTGATGGCCCGGCTGCCCAAGATCTTCGCCTGACCCTCCGCGCGCTCGCACCGATCGTCGCGCTCGCCGCGGCCTACGCCGTCATCGTCCAGGCGTCCGGCGCCAACCAGGCGTCGCACTACGCGCTCGTGCGCGCGCTCGGCGACGGGACCGCGCAGATCGACCGCTGGCACACCGAGACCGTCGACAAGGCCCGCTACGAGGGCCACTACTACTCCGTCAAGGCCCCGGGCCTGGCCGCGTGGACGC
>DASYVZ010000280.1:0-2894 GCA_035936515.1 Solirubrobacteraceae bacterium
CGGCGGGCTTGGCCTCGGCCTTCGCGGCGGCGCCGTTGGACGGCAGGGGGCGACCTTCGATCGCGGCCTTCGCCTGGTCCTCGTCCACCGCCGAAGCGGGCGCCTTGACCTTGATGCCGGCCTTGCGGAGCTTGTCGAGCACGTCCTGCGAGGACATGTCGTGGGCCTTGGCGAGCTCGTGTACGCGGACTTTTGCCATCGGAGTCAGTGTAGAAGGTCAGGGTCGACGAACACCGTGCGGCGGAAGGAGCGCGCGAAGCCTCCGCGGGCGCACGCGCGCTCGGCGCACGCGCGATCGCAGGCGTAGGCGCCGCGCCCCGGGCGGCGCTGATCAGGATCGGCCTCGACGCGGCCGTCGACGAGCACGAAGCGCTTCAGCATCGCCTTGTCGCGGCTGGCGCCGCAGCCGGCGCAGCGTCGTTGCGGCGACGCGACGAGACCGCCCCCTACGACGCCTGCTCCACCGGCTCGTCGAGGGCGTCCTCGGCCGGTACCTCGACAGGCGCGGGCGAGGCCTCGGCCTCGGTGGCCGGCATCACGTCGCCGGCCTGGTTGGCGAGCGCCTGGTGGGAGTCCAGTCCGCAGTAGCGCGAGCCCGGCAGCGCCGCGTTCGGGCAGCGCCGGCCGGTCGACATGACGGCGGCGCAGCGGCCCTGCGTCTCCTCCTCCTCGTAGCCCTGCTCCTGCTCCTCGGCGGCGAACTCGGTTTCGGACTTGATGTCGATCCGCCAGCCGGTCAGACGCGCGGCGAGACGGGCGTTCTGGCCCTCGCGCCCAATTGCCAGCGAGAGCTGGTCGTCCGGCACGATGACCGTCGCCTGCTTGCCGTCGTCGTCGACGAGCACCTCGCGCACCCGTGCCGGGCTGAGCGCCTTGGCGACGAAGCGAGCGGGCTCGTCGTTGTAGGGGATGATGTCGATCTTCTCGCCGCGCAGCTCCGAGACCACCATCCGCACCCGCGAGCCGCGCGGGCCGACGCAGGCGCCGACGGGGTCGACGCCGTCAGCGTGCGACACGACCGCGATCTTCGAGCGGTAGCCCGGCTCGCGGGCGACGTTGGCGATCTCGACGAGCCCGTCGGCGATCTCCGGCACCTCGAGCTCGAAGAGCTTCTTGATGAGCTCGGGGTCGCGCCGCGAGACGATGATCGAGGGGCCCTTCGTAGAGGGCGAGACCTCCTTGATGACCGCCTTGACGCGCTGGGAGTGGTCATAGCGCTCGCCGTCGACCTGCTCGGACTTGGGCAGCAGCGCCTCGACGCGCTCGCGGATCTGCACGAGCGTGTAGCGGCTGTCGGACTGCTGCACGATGCCGGTGATCAGCTCGCCGACGCGGTCGCGGTACTCCTCGAACATCATGTCGCGCTCGGCCTCGCGCAGGCGCTGCAGGATGACCTGCTTGGCCGTCTGCGCGGCGATCCGGCCGAAGTCGCCGGGCGTCACGTCGCGCTCGTCGATCTGGTCCTTGTACTCCTCGAACTTCGCGGGGTCGATCTCGGGATCGGTCGGCTCGACCATCTCCCCCGTCTCGGGGTCATACGTCGTGCCCTCGTCGATCGTCTCGACGATGAGGTGCGCCTCCAGGCGCTCGGGGATGATCAGCTCGATGACGCGGAAGTCGGCCGTCTCGGGGTCGAGCTCGACGCGCGCGTACTTCGCGCTGTCGGGCTGCTTCTTGTAGGCCGACAGCAGCGCGTCCTCGAGCGCCAGCCGGAGCTTCTCGGGGGCGATGCCCTTCTCCCGGGCGAGAACGGCCATCGCATCAAGGATCTCGCGTGACATTAGGGACTCACTCCTCGATCAGGTTTGAACGCTGGATCTCGGCATACGGGATGGCGACGAGGGAGGGCGGGTCGCCATCGGCGGCGATCGTGACGGCGTCGTTCGACGCCCCGACGAGCTCCCCCGTGAACGACTTGTGGCGGCGCCCGCCTCCGGTGTCGCGGGCGTCACCGATCGTACGAACCCGCGCGCGGCGGCCGAGGTAGCGGTGAAAGTGCTGTGGCTTGGAGAGCGGGCGCTCGATCCCCGGTGAGGAGACCTCGAGCGCATAGCGCTCGCGCACCTCCGGGAGCGCCTTCGTGACGCGCTCGCACAGCGCGAGCGTGACGCCCTCGGGGTGGTCGATGAAGACGCGCAGCGTCGAGCCGCCGACGACCTCTGCGAGCAGCACCTCGACGTCGGGCTCGCTGGCCGCGAGCCGGGTCTCGATATCTGTCTGGATGGTGCTCACTGCAAACCTCCTCACGACCATAAAAAAAGCGGGCGAGCGCCCACTTCCGGTACGGCCTCCGGCCCGAAGCCGGAGCGAAAGCTGTCGTTCGAGGATAGCACCGGCCGGCTGACGATCGGCGCGGGTGCGATCCGCGCTGCGGCACCGCCGAGCGCTACGCGGCGCGGTGTCGCGAGCGGTCGCGGTACAGGCGGTAGTCCTGGCGCTCGGGGCGCAGGCAGCACGCCAGCGCCAGCGGTTTGCGCGCCTCGCTGTGGCGGCCGAGCTGCTGCAGCGAGCGTCCGAGACAGAACAGCGCGTAGTCGTTCGTGGGGGCACGCTCCACGATCGCCTCGAACTCGGCCACGGCCTCTGCGTAGCGCTGCGACCCGAACAGCGCCCGGCCGAGCGCCTCGCGGATCGACGCCTTGTCGGGCTCGAGCTCGCGGGCGCGGCTCAGCGGCACCGCGGCGGCGTGGAAGTCGTGCTCCTCGAGCAGTCGCGTGCCGTTCTGAAAGAGCTCGTAGACGTCGTCAGGCGACATGCTTCGAGGATACGCCGCCGCGCCGCATCCGCGGACGGCCGCGACGGACGCGATGGATTGGACGGACTGGAGGCAGCGCCCACCACGCGCGCAGGCGTCCGTGTACGCCGCGGCCGGCGCCGAGCGCGCGGCGCAGCGC
>DASYVZ010000281.1:0-1670 GCA_035936515.1 Solirubrobacteraceae bacterium
GTCGCACAGACGAGCTCCGCGCTGAGCGACCCGCGGCCGTCGAGCCCGTTCGTCTCGCGCGACGGTCGCTCGAGCTTCGTCGCCGTCGCCTGCGATGCCGCCGGCACGCCGCTGGCGAGCGTGCGGCTGGAGGGCGAGAACCCCTACGACTTCACCGGCGCCGTGCTGGCGTGGGGCGCGATGACCATCGCGAGCGGCGGCCTGCGCGGCAGCGGCGCGCTGGGTCCGGTCGACGCGTTCGGGCTCGACGCGCTGCAGACGGGCGTCGCGCAGGCCGGGATCGCCCGCAGCACCTGAACGACTCGCGCGCCGCCGCCCCTTGACTCGTGAGTGAGTGATTACTTACAGTGGCTGCCGCCGTGCTCGCCGCGATCGCCCGCCTCGTCACCGTGCAGCCGCGTCGCGTCCTCGTCGCGACGATCGCGCTGCTCGCGGTCGCCGTGGCGTTCGGGGCGCCGGTGACCGGCAAGCTGACCGTCGATCCCGATCTGGACTTCATCGATCCGGCGGCGCAGAGCAACGTCACCGGCGTAGAACTGCGGCGCGCGATCGGCCGCGGCCTCGGCCCCGGGGTGGTCGTGGTCGTGCGCCACGAGGACGGGATCCGCAGCGCTTCGGGCCAGGCGAAGCTGCGCCGGGTCGTCGCCCGCATCGACGCCGACGCGGACGTCGCACAGACGAGCTCCGCGCTGAGCGACCCGCGGCCGTCGAGCCCGTTCGTCTCGCGCGACGGTCGCTCGAGCTTCGTCGCCGTCTACCTGCGCTCAGGCGCCGACGGCGAGGCGGCCGGAGCGCGGATCGAGCGGGCCCTCGACGGCATGCCGGGAGTGCTCGTCGGCGGCGGCGCGGTCGCCGGGCCCGTCGTCGGCGACCAGGTCTCCGAGGACCTCGCCAAGGCGGAGATGCTCGCCTTCCCCCTGCTCTTCCTGCTCACGCTCGTCGTCTTCCGGGGAGCGATCGCCGCGCTGCTGCCGCTGTTCGTCGGCCTGCTGACGATCATGACGACGTTCCTCGGACTGCGGCTCTTCAACGAGGCCACCCCGCTGTCGATCTTCGCGCTGAACCTCGCGATCGGCCTGGGGCTCGGCCTCGCGATCGACTACTCGCTGTTCGTCCTCTCGCGATACCGCGAGGAGATGGAGCGTCACGGACCGGGCCGCGAGGCGCTGGCGCGGACCCTGCGCACCGCCGGCCGGACCGTCGTGTTCAGCTCGCTGACGGTCGCCGCCGCCATGTTGTCGCTGCTGGTCTTCCCGCAGCGCTTCCTGTACTCCATGGCGATCAGCGGCTCGCTCACCGCGCTGAGCGCGGGACTCATCTCGCTGATCGCCCTGCCGGCGGCCCTCATGGTGCTGGGCCCGCGCGTCAACGCCCTCGCGCCGCGACGCTGGCGCCATCGCGGCGTCGCCACGCGGCGGGGCTTCTGGTATCGGCTCTCGCACGGGGTCATGCGCCGGCCGCTGATCATCGCCGTCACCACCTCCGCGGTGCTGATCACGGCGGGAGTCCCCTTCACCCGCATCCAGTTCACGGGCGTCGACGCCAGCGTGCTGCCCGACAGCACCGTGGCCAAGCAGGTCGATACGGCCCTGCGCACAGACTTCCCGCCGGGCCGCGCGTCGCCGCTGCACGTCGCCGTCGACGCGCCGCGCGGCAGCGCGGCGCAGCTG
>DASYVZ010000282.1:0-2967 GCA_035936515.1 Solirubrobacteraceae bacterium
CGTGCAGTACGACACGACGATCAACCAGTGGCACACCGCCCCGAACTCAGGGCGCATCAACGCGTCCAACCCGTGCAGCGAATACATGCACGTCGACGACTCGGCCTGCAACCTCGCCTCCCTGAACCTCATGAAGTTCCGTCGTGTCGACGGCACGTTCGACGTCGAGTCCTACCAGCGCGCGGTCGACGTCATGTTCCTCGCGCAGGAGATCATCGTGGGGCCGTCGAGCTACCCGACCGAGAAGATCGCCCTCAACGCTCGCGCGTTTCGGCAGCTCGGCCTGGGCTACGCGAACCTTGGCGCGTTTCTCATGTCAAACGGCATGGCCTACGACTCCGACGCGGGCCGTGGCACGGCGGCGGCGATCACCTCGCTGATGACCGGTCGCGCGTACCTGCAGTCCGCCCGCGTGGCCGCGGCGCTCGGGCCCTACGAGCGCTACGACGAGAACCGCGACGCGCACAACGCGGTCATGCGGATGCACCGCGACGCGTCCTACGCGATTCCGGACTCCACATGCTCGGACACCGAGCTGCTCGACGCCGCGCGGATGGCGTGGGAGGAGGCCGTCGAGCTCGGCGAGGCGCACGGCTACCGCAACGCGCAGGCGACGGTGCTCGCGCCGACCGGCTGCCTCGTCGAGGGATCGCTCATCTCGACGAGCCGCGGGCTGGTCCGCCTGGGCACCCTCGGCGACACGGACGGCGGCAAGTGGCAGGATCTCGACATCCGGGTGGCGACCGACGAGGGCGCACGCGCAGCGACAAAGTTCTACGTCAACGGCTCCGAGCAGGTCGTGTCGGTCGAGACCAGCCGCGGCTATCGCATCCAGGGGACGCCGACGCACCGCATCAAGGTCGTCGACAGCGAAGGCAACTGGCTCTGGAAGCGGATGGCCGAGATCGCAGCAGGCGATCGCGTTCCGATGATGCTCAACTCGCTCGTCGGCGAGCCGCAGGCGGTCGCGCTGCCTCCGCTCGGCGACCTGCATTGGAACGCCGACCATCGGACGCGCGTCCCGCGCGCGATGAGCCCCGAGCTCGCCGAGTTCGTCGGCTACTTCATGGGCGACGGCTCGCTGCATGCCAAGGGGATCCGCCTCTGCGTTACCGACGGCGACGACGACGTCCTCAATCGCCTCGTCGCGCTTGCGAGCGAACTGTTTGGCCTCGACGTGCACCTGCTGCCGTGCGACGGCTACACCGAGGTCGCGCTGCACTCCGTCCCCCTGACGATCTGGTGGGAGGCCTGCGGCTTTGCGAAGCACAGCCCGTACGAGGGTCACTCCGGCAAGGGCTGGAGCCCGCACATCCCGGATGCGGTCCTGCATGCCAACGATCGCGAGGTCTACGGGGCGTTCCTGCGCGGCCTGCTCGAGGCCGATGGCAACGCCAACCATGGGTACGCGTACTGGTCGACGACGAACGAGGAGTTCTCGCGTGACGTGCAGACGCTGCTGCTCGCGCTCGGCTTCGTGACAACGCGCGATACCGACCGCTCACGCGTCAAGTGGGGCGCACCATGTCACCGCATCCGGCTCCTCAACGCGGCGACCGGCACGCGCTTTGCGGAGACGATCGGCTTCATGTCCGAGCGCAAGAACCAAGCGCTCATCGAGGCTGACCATCCGCAGGCTGCACGGTACGACCATATTCCGCTCGCACGGGAACTGCTCGACGAGCTGGCGCCACAGAACGACTCCCTGCGCAAGACGATGCTGATGTCGCTCGCCCGGAACGGGACTGTGTCGCGCCGCTCGGCGACGGCGCTGCTCGAGCGTGCTCCGACCGTCGAACTCGAGCAGCTGCTCGGCTACTTCTACGACGAGGTCGCCACGAGCGAGCTGCTCGACGACCAGCCGACGTTCGATCTGTCGGTCCCCGACAACGTGACGTACGTCGCCAACGGGTTCGTGAGCCACAACACCATCTCGTTCCTCATGGACTGCGATACCACCGGCGTCGAGCCCGACTTCTCGCTCGTGAAGTTCAAGGAGCTCGTCGGCGGCGGGCAGATGACGATCGTCAACCAGACGATCCCGATGGCGCTGCGCACGCTCGGCTACGACGAGCCGCAGATCGCCGCGATCGAGGCGCACATCAACGAGCACGCGACGATCGTCGGTGCGCCGGGGCTGCTGCCCGAGCACCTGTCGGTGTTCGACGTCGCCGTCGGCGAGCGCGCGATCTCGCACATGGGCCACATCAAGATGATGGGCGCGGTCCAGCCGTTCATCTCGGGCGCGATCTCCAAGACCGTCAACCTCCCGCACGAGGCCGACGTCGAGGACATCGCCGACGCCTACCTGCAGGCCTGGCGGCTGGGCGTCAAGGCGCTGGCGATCTACCGTGACGGCTCGAAGACCGCGCAGGCGCTGCGCACCGACGCGCAGGACGCCAAGCCGGCCCAGGCCGGCGGCGAGACCGTCGTCGTCCAGGGCTACTCGCAGGAGGAGGTCGACGAGCTCATCGAGGGCGCGGTCGCCTCCGCGCGCAAGAAGGCGATCGCCGAGGCGGGCCCGAAGCGCAACCGCATGCCGCGCGAGCGCCAGTCGATCACGCACAAGTTCTCGATCGCCGGGCATGAGGGCTACATCACGGCGGGCATGTACGAGGACGGCACCGTCGGCGAGATCTTCCTCACCGACATCGGCAAGGAGGGCTCGACGCTACGCGGCATGATGAACGCGTTCGCGACGTCGATCTCGATCGCCCTGCAGTACGGCGTCCCGCTCGACACGCTCGTCGAGAAGTTCTCCTACATGCGCTTCGAGCCCGAAGGCATCACGCAGAACCCGGAGATCCCGTTCGCGAAGTCGATGCCCGACTACATCATGCGCTGGCTCGCCTCGCGCTTCCTCGACACGGACACGCAGGAGGAGCTCGGCATCCTGACGCCGGAGGTGCGGGCGCGCAAGATGGCCGAGGACACGGGCACGGCGCAGTCATCGGATACGAACCGGCC
>DASYVZ010000283.1:0-3345 GCA_035936515.1 Solirubrobacteraceae bacterium
GGCCGGTCGTTTGCGCCCGCGGGCCGGCTTGTTCGCGCGCGCAGCGCGGCGCGCGGCGCGCTCCCGCGCAGCTTGTTCGCGCTCCTCTGGGGTGCGTTGGCGCTGCACCGTCGCCACAGAATGCCCGAACCGACGGTGCAGCGGCGCCGCGACCTGCCGCCGAGGGGGCGCCGCCGAGCCAGCGGCGGTTTGGATGCGCGATGATTTTCCTCCGGTAAAACCCGTGCGCGTTTCCGTCGGGAGCCGCCGGACGCGGGGGATGGTGCCTCCGCCTTCGCAGGCAGGACGGCCGGCGCGAAGGCCCTCCTACGCCCGTCGCCCGCGGCAGATACAAGCCGGGGCCGCCAGCGCCGGCCCTAATACCTGCCGGATGATGGCTGCCTGCTGATCGACTGTGGCGTTAATGCGATTGCTCAAACCTCAAACGGAATATTGGCGTCCTCGCGCAACGGCTTGAGGGCCCCGCCGTCGCCGGCACCGGCGACTTCAGATGCGGCCTTCCTTGGGCATGATGATCCACAGCGCGAGGTAGGCGAGAATCTGCGGGCCCGGGAGGATCAGGCTCACCAGGAAGAGGATTCGGACGAGTGTGGGGGAGAGCCCGAAGCGCCGCGCCAGACCGGCGGCCACGCCGGCGACCATCTTGCCGTGGCGCGGCCGCACGAGGCCACGTTGGCCGAGGGTGCTTTGCGTGTTCGCAAGTGAAGACATAGGGCGGTGATGCCCCGATCACGTCGTGGCGGAACGTAGCATCTGCGCTGCGGCCGGTGCGAGCAAGGTCTGTACACCGCCCTGCGGTCGCCGAGGGGACACGCAGCGCCGACAGCCCGCGTGACAGCCACTCAGGGAACGCTTAGCGGGGATCGTCCGAGCTCAGCACCCGAGGACCGGCCGAGCGGCCCGCACGCCCACGCCGTGTCGAGGAACACCGGATCGATTGCGTTGACGGCACCGCGGACCTGATCGAGCTGGAGCCGAACGCGGTTGAGGCCACTCACGGCATCGCGGCATGCCACGCGCCCCGGGTCGGGGGGCATCGGTGGCGAAGCAGCAGCGTCACCGGCCCGGTTCTTCATGGCGTTGCTCACCACTATGCGAAGCTTGAGACGATCGCAGTGGAAACGGGGCTTGGATGTGTGCTGATCAGACTGACGGGGACACGCCGCTGACGGTGCTGGCCGAGGCGATGCTGCAAAGCCGCGAGCGCACGAGGGGCGCGCGGGACGTCCCGACGGAACCGGTGTTCGCCCTTGCCTGCAGCGACGGCTTCGCGGGACCGTTTCCGTGTCGCGGCGTGGCGCTGGAGAGCTTTCTTCCGCTGAGCTCGATCGGCGGCGGCGAGGGCAACGACATCTGGGGCTGGACCGATCCGCAGACCGGGCGCGAGTACGCGCTGATGGGCAAGACGACGGGCACGGCGTTCGTCGACATCGCCACGCCCGATCGGCCCGTGTACCTCGGTGATCTGCCGTCCCATCAGCAGGACCGCCAGTTCGCCGTGTGGCGCGATATCAAGGTCTATGCCGATCACGCCTTCGTCGTCGCCGACAAGGCCGGCCACGGGATGCAGGTCTTCGACCTGACGCGGCTGCGCGGAGTCACCGAGCCGCGTCGGTGGACCGAGGACGCCCACTACGCGCGCTTCGGCAACTCGCACAACATCGCGATCAACGAGGAGACGGGCTTCGCGTACGCCGTCGGCACGGATACGTGCGCCGGCGGGCTGCACATGATCGACATCCGCTCGCCGAAGAGCCCGGTCTTCGCCGGCTGCGTCTCTGACGACGGCTATACGCACGACACGCAGTGCGTGACCTATCGCGGCCCCGACCGCCGCTTCACCGGGCGCGAGGTCTGCTTCAGCTCCAACGAGGACACGGTCACGATCGCCGACGTGACCGACAAGCGCCGCCCGGTGACGCTGTCGCGCACGCCGTACGAGGGCGCCCAGTACACCCACCAGGGCTGGCTGACGGAGGATCAGCGCTTCTTCTTGCTCGGCGACGAGCTCGACGAGCAGCGGACGGGCGTTCCCACGACGACGTACATCTTCGACGTGTCCGATCTGCGGGCGCCGACGGTCATCGGCGCCCACCGCGCGGCAACTGCGGCGATCGACCACAACCTGTACACGAGGGGCGATCGCGTGTACCAGGCCAACTACCGCGCCGGGCTGCGAATTCTCGACAGCACGCGGGTCGCCGACGGGGAGTTGTCGGAGGTGGCCTTCTTCGATGTCTATCCAGCTGACGACGACGCTGAGTTCGACGGTGCCTGGAGCGTGTATCCGTACTTCGAGTCCGGCATCGTGATCGTCAGCGGAATCGAGCAGGGATTGTTCGTCCTGCGCCCCGACTGACCAGTCGAGACGGTGCAGCGCAGGCTGCCACGACCCCGCGATCTCGCGCCGCTGCTGCGGTTCACGCGCCCGCCACTGAGGAACCGGACGCGGCGACTGGACGCGGCGCTCACGATCGGCGATCTACGCGAGATCGCCCGTCGGCGGACACCGAAGGTGGCCTTTGACTACACCGAGGGCGCCGCAGAGGGCGAGGTCTCGCTCGCGCGGGCCCGCCAGGCCTTCGAGGACGTCGAATTTCATCCGCGCGTCCTGCGCGACGTCTCGATCGTCGACACGAGCGTGGAGGTGCTCGGCAGGCGCTCGGCGCTTCCCTTCGGGATCGCCCCCATCGGGTTCACGCGGATGATGCAGACCGAGGGCGAGCGCGCCGGCGCGACCGCGGCGGGCGCCGCGGGTATCCCGTTCGCGCTGTCGACGATGGGCACCACGTCGATTGAGGACGTCGTCGCGGCCAACCCCCGCGGACGCAACTGGTTTCAGCTTTACATGTGGAAGGACCGCGACCGCTCGATGGCGTTGGTAGACCGGGCCGCTGCCGCGGGCTTCGACACGCTCCTCGTGACCGTTGACGTGCCGGTCGCGGGCGCGCGCCTGCGCGATCAGCGCAACGGGATGACCATTCCCCCGACGCTGACGCCGCGTGCCGTTCTCGATGCGCTCGCGCGTCCGCGGTGGTGGATGGACCTCCTCACCACAGAGCCGCTCGCCTTCGCCTCTCTCGACCGCTGGTCGGGCACCGTCGCGGAGTTGCTCGACACGATGTTCGACCCGACCGTGTCCTTCGAGGACCTCGCCTGGATCAAGGATCAGTGGCCGGGCAAACTCGTCGTGAAGGGCATCCAATCGGTTCAAGACGCCGTCCGCGCGACCGACCTCGGCGTCGACGCCGTGCTGCTGTCAAACCACGGTGGCCGCCAGCTCGATCGCGCCCCGATCCCATTCCACCTGCTGCCCGACGTCGTCCGCGAGGTCGGCGACCGCAC